>CAJXCX010000037.1:0-7222 GCA_913051685.1 uncultured Spirochaetales bacterium | reverse complement strand
GAAAGAGAATTTTTCTTATCGCTCCTCTTCATCATCATTTCGAGAAACAAGGTATTGTAGAATCAAAAATTGTAGTAAGGTTTTGGATTGTTTCAATGTTGCTGGCAGTATTCGCGATAATCACTTTAAAATTAAGATAAGATGAGAAAAAAAATTCTTATTTATGGAATGGGCCTAACAGGTATTGAACTAGTACGTTTTTGTAAAAAGAATAAAATTCCTTGTGTACCTTTTGATGATACAAAAAAACTAATTAATAAATCTGAAAAAGTATTCGGACCTAAAGATAATTTTAAAAATTTACTGAAATATTGTAACGAAATAGTGGTTAGTCCGGGTGTTGGGCTAAGAAACAAAAATATTCAATTGGCAGTTAAATCCAGAAAAAAAATAATAAGTGAAATAGAATTTGCATCAAGGTATATAACGAAACCCATTGTCGCGATAACAGGTACAAATGGCAAGACAACGACGACTCTGTTAACATCGCAGCTTCTTAAAAGTGGTGGATATAAAGTTTTTCTTGGTGGGAACATAGGTCGTCCATTAATCAGCAGTGTAGCTTTGCAGAATCAATACGACCTAATACTTGTAGAAGTAAGTAGTTTTCAACTGCAATTCATACAATCCTCATTTAAGCCTTTTGTTTCAGCTTTTCTGAATATATCCGAAAACCACCTAGATCATCATTGGGATATGGATGAATATGCGAAATCTAAAATGAATATATTTAAGAATCAAGATAAGAATTGTTTTGCATTGTGTAGCAGGAATGTTTATAGGAGAATCTTCAATAAAAATAAAGCGTCTTTCTTGGACCCCTTTGGGAACAGCAGTCTGAGTGTATCAAGAAACAAGATAACAATTAACAATAAAGATGATATACATATTGATGATACGAAGTTGCTTGGTTTGCACAATTTAAACAATATTTCATTTGCGCTGAGTATTTTTTCAATATTCAAAAACATTTCCTCAGACCAACTAAAAGTTGTAGAAAATTTTTCTTCACCAAGTCATAGACTGGAAATAATTAAAAAATACAGAGAAAGAACAATCGTTAATGACTCTAAATCAACATCTCCTCAAGCTACCGAAGTGGCGTTAAGAAGTCTTAAGAAGAATATTGTTCTTATAATGGGTGGAAAGAATAAGGGATTAGACTACAGTCTTTTAAAAAGACAAGTCGACAAAAAAGTTATCAAACTAATACTTTTTGGTGAGAATAAATTTGAACTTGCAAAGTTTTTTAATAAATCAAAAAAAATTATAGCAGTAGATTTGAGAGATGCCGTGGAAGAAGGTTTAAAAAAATTCTACAAAGGTCATACCTTACTATTGAGTCCTGGTACATCCAGCTTTGATCAGTTCGATTCGTATTCCGATAGAGGAGATAAATTCAAAGAATATGTTAAAAAATTATCTTAGCAATAGAGATCCAAGAAAACTCTTTGTATTCCTAATCTTAGTCTTATCCATTTTTGGCATGATTATGGTTTTTAGCTCTAGTTCGGTCAGCTCTATGGAAATACATGCCGATGAATTTTATTTTCTCAAAAGACACACTTTTTTTCTTTGTGTAGGACTAATAATATTTACATTCTTCACAAAAATTAATACAGGCATTCTGAAAAAATATTATAAAAGTCTTTATATCGTTGGCATCATTATGTTGGCCTTGGTTTTTCTGCCGGGATTAGGGAAGGAAGTTGGTGGTGGAACAAGATGGATCAATCTAGGCCCTTTGTCTTTTCAGCCAATTGAGATTTCAAAATATATGCTATTAATTTTTATTGCAAACCATCTGGCAACAAAGAGTGGGAGAATCAAAGAATTCAAGATTGGTGTGGTCTCCGCAATTCTTCCATGCTTACCTTACGCTTTGCTTTTAATATTACAGCCCGATTTGGGCAATACAGTTCTTCTGCTCAGCACAATTTTTGCAATGATAATAATATCGGGCGCTAGACTATCTCATATAGTCTCCATCTTCATATTTTTATCCTCATTATTTGCAAGTTTAATCTGGATTGCACCCTACAGAATGCAAAGATTGTTGTCCTTCATGGATCCATTCGCAGATCCAACGAATTCTGGATATCAGGTAGTCCAATCTTATGTGGCATTTGCAAAAGGAAAATTTTTTGGAGTTGGATTAGGCAATAGCTCTCAAAAGTTATTCAATTTACCTCATCAACATAATGATTTCATATTTGCTATTATTGCTGAGGAACTAGGGTTCGTTGGGAGCTTCATTGTAATTTGTCTTTTTGGACTTTTAATTTACAGTGCTTTTAGAATGCTAGAAAGAGCAAAAGATACCTTCTCAAAGAATTTAATCGCCGGGATTACGGTCATAACTTCTTTGCAAATTATAATAAATATTTCGGTTACCGTGGGACTAATGCCGCCAAAAGGGATTCCATTGCCATTTATAAGCTATGGCGGAAGTTCTCTGATTTTTACATTGCTTGCAATGGGATTAATCCTGGCTTTAGATAAGAAAAGGAAGTGAAAAGAATAATAATAGTTTTGGGAGCTACCGGTGGTCATATATTTCCTGGAATCTCCATTGCGGATACTTTAAAAAAAACGAACAAGGAAGTTGATATATTATTTGTCAACACTAGCAACCTAAATATCGGGCTCTCAGAGCTAAAACTAAATCATAAGTTGGTAAAAATTGATTCTCTGGGGTTTAAGGGAAAATCAATTATGTTGAAAGCAAAATCATTGTTTACATTAATTAAATCAATTATTCAATCAAATCAAATCCTCGACGAATTCAAAGCTGACGCAATAATTGGAACTGGTGGCTTCGTTTTTCTCCCCGTATGTTTAAGTGGATATTTGCGAGGTATTAAAACATTTGTTATAGAAGGAAACTCCGTGCCAGGATTGGCCAACAAAATAATTGCAAGTTTCTGCAAAAATATTTTTATAAGTTTTGAGGAATCAAAAAAATATTTTCCAAGAAAAAAATGTATAACAACAGGCTACCCGACGCGCGATTTTGGCATAACTACTTCCAAAAAGAAGAGATACGATTTATTAATTTTGGGCGGTAGTCAGGGATCTAAATCCCTTAACTCTAAAATGCTATTCGCCGTTGAAAATATATTAGAAAAAATCTCTGGTAATCTTACAAAAAGCAATGATACATTTTCTATTATTCATCAAACTGGCATCGCGGACCAAAAGAGGGTAGAAAACTCTTATGCAAATCTCAAGAAAAAGCATGCCTTCCTAGAATTTCAAACATTTGAATTTATTACAAATCTCGAAGATTTTTATCCTAGCACTAGAGTTTTAGTATCTCGCGCTGGGGCAAGCACGATAAGTGAAAGCCTTAGGTTCCCACTTTTTTCAATTCTTATCCCTATTAAGGATTCAACAAATAACCATCAACATTTGAATGCAGTAGAGCTGTCCAACAAGAAGCTTGCAGAAATCCATTTGGAAAGCCAAGAGAGTTCCGTTCTTTGTAATAAAATTATTAATTTTCTTTATAATGATGAAATAAGTTCGGTTTATCTAAAATCAAAGCAAAAAATACTTAAAGATAAAAATTCAGCAGAACAAATATGTGAAAAAATCCTGGAGATGCTTTGAAGAAGAAGAAAATAAATAAAATTCACTTTGTAGGAATTGGGGGCATCGGAATGAGCTCCCTCGCTCAATTTCTCTTAAACAAGAATTATACAGTCAGCGGCTCAGATGTCTCAAGAAATTCCTTAACAAACAAATTAGCAAGTAAAGGATGTACAATTTTTACAAAACATGATTCAAGCAATATTGATAATCAAGATTTAATAATTTGTTCATCAGCCATAGATAAGACAAACCCTGAGATACTCGAAGGGAAAAAGAAGAAGATTAAAATTATAACAAGAGGAGAGGCCCTGGGATTTTTTACAAAAGACAATAAGAATATATCAATTTCTGGGTGTCACGGAAAGAGCACAACAACCTCCATGGTTCATTTCTTGCTCAATAAGGCCGGGCTTAATTCAACATTGTTTCTTGGAGCAATAGATCGCAAGTTAAAATCTAACTTTTACTACGGCAATTCTTCACTTTGTGTTATTGAGGCGGACGAAAGCGATAACAGTTTAAATTATCTTAATTCATTTATTTCAGCGATAACCAATATTGACAACGACCATCTAGATTTTTACAAAACCAAGAAGAATCTCAATGACGCATTTAAAAGATTTGCAATTTCAGCAAAGTCAAAATGTGTGGTTAATAATGACTGTAAAATACTAAAGAATTTGACAAAAAACATTACTTCCAAAAAAATAATAAAATTCGGGCAGCTTGATACCAAATCGAATGACTATTCTTTTAAAATCTTAAAAGATGTAGAAAAATCAAGATTTGCAATATTTAAAAGAGAACATCTTGTTGGTTTCTTTGTATCTAAATTAAGTGGTGAATATAATATTTACAATTCTGTGTGCTCAATAATTATTGCTTTAGAGATGGGTGTTAGTGTTGAGCAAATAAAGAAATCTCTGAGATTCTATACGCCTCCATCAAGACGATTCGAAACTATATTGAATACTAAGTCTCTGACAATCATAGATGACTACGCTCATCATCCTAGTGCTATTAAAGCAATTAGAAAAAGCCTAGGAGGATACTTTCAAAATAAAAATGTTATCTTAGTTTTTCAACCCCATAGATTTTCAAGAACAAAAATTTTGTTCAAGGATTTTATTGAGGAGCTCTCATTGTGGAAAAATGTATATTTAGTGGATATATATTCAGCATTTGAAAAAACCAATAGCATTTTGGACTCGGTGCACCTTTACAAAGAAATAAAAAAATCAAATAATAAAATTAAGTATTTTTCTAATAATGAGTTGTTGGTAGATAAAATTCTTTCTGAATCAAGAAAAAAAGACAGTTTAGTTATAACAATGGGAGCCGGGAATATAAGAGATGTCGGATCGAGTATCAAAAAAAGAATTACAAATTCTTGAAGATTTTCTTAAGCAAAGAAAAATCTCATTCATTAAAGATTATGATATGGGAGATTATTCTTCATGGAAAGTTGGTGCAATAACAAAGATTATAATTTTCCCCGACGATATTGATACATTTAAAGAATGTATTTTAGAGCTTAAGAGAACAAATATTAATTTTTTTATTACTGGTAACGCAACTAATACCTTGTTTCTTAATTTATTTAGGACCGTTATAATCAGTACAAAAAAATTAAAGGTAATTGAATTTGTTACAGAGGACGAACTTGTAGCTGATTGTGGCTGCCCATTGAATCTAATATTAAATAAATCGCTAGGAAAAGGTCTCGTAGGATTTGAGTTTTCTACGGGAATACCGGGCACCGTTGGTGGAGCGCTAATAACCAATGCCGGGGCAAATGGAGGATCAATATCAGATTGCCTGAAGTCAATTTTCTTTCTTAAAGATGATAAAGAAATCGAGGTTCTAAAAAATGAAATTCAATTTGACTATCGATGGAGCTCTATTAAGAAGAGCGATGTCATAACAAGAGCGAAGTTTAAATTACATAAGGGCAATGTAGCTTCAACTAAAGCAAAGATTGCCGCATATATTAAACACAGAAACGAAACACAGCCAGTCCAGTACCCAA
This sequence comes from uncultured Spirochaetales bacterium, assembly GCA_913051685.1. GTDB lineage: Bacteria > Desulfobacterota_D > UBA1144 > UBA1144 > UBA1144 > UBA1144. The sequence continues at coordinate 1,599 of CAJXCX010000037.1, read as the reverse complement.
GCGCCGGAAGTGTATTTATGAACGACGAAGAAGTTGCGGCAGGAAAACTTATAGAAGATTTAGGTCTTAAAGGTCTAACCGTTGGTGGGGCACAAGTATCAAACCTACATGCTAATTACATAATCAATACCGGGGGTGCTAGCGCTAATGATATTAGAGACTTGATTAATAAAATACAAAATGATTGTCAAGTAAGACGTGGTATCCATCTTAAGACCGAAGTAAGAATTGTAGATGAATAGAATAAGAAGATTTTTTTTAGTCTTTATAGCTATAACAGTAGGCCTTTACCTGTATTTTCCCGTTTTCTGCTTTGTGAAAGAAGTCAAAGTAGAAGGAAATGTGTTTGTTAGCAAAGATGAAATTATTCAGACATCCGAACTACTAGGAAAGCTGTTTACCATAATTAACAAGAAAGAGACGGAAAGGAAATTGTCATCAATTAAGATGCTTCGAGTTGTAGAATTCAAACAAGAAAATTTTGATAGCATTAAGATACATGTGCAAGAAAAAGAGATTATAATGCTCGGGCATATTAGAAATAAGATTGGTCATATCGATTCTGAGAACAACTTTATTGTCGACCTAAAGGATTATGTAGGAGTAAATTTTCCTATTTTTAATTCCGACTCCATACAGAATATAGAATTTGGGGTGGAAATTTTAAACTTATTAGTTGATGAGGGACTCTTTACCGTTAAAGAAATATCTGAGATTACCTATAATGAGATAATAGGGATTACTGTCTTTGTTTCGGACAATGTAAAAATCTATTTTGGTAAAAATGAGCTCAAAGTGAAAATAAAAAATCTAAAAAAAATTCTAGAGGGTGGGAGGCAAGAAACAGAGAAGCCCTGTTTCATCGATATAAGCAATATACGAAAGGGAATCGTAAACTACAAATGCAAACCACAAAAGGTATTGTAAATTATAATCTTTAGGATTATAATGGCTAAAAATGGCTGAAAATAATATCATAGTCGGGCTAGACGTTGGAACAACAAAAATTATGTGCTTGGTTGCAGAGGTTTCCGGTTCTGGTGACGTCGAAATAATTGGCGTAAACGAGCAACCCTCGAAAGGTCTTCAAAGAGGGATTGTATTAAATATCGAAAGCACAGTTAAATCCATTAGGCAAGCTATCGTAGACGCAGAGAAAATGGCAGGGACTGAAATAGCAAATGTTATTGTTGGAATTGCAGGTGGTCACATAAGAAGTATAAATGGGCATGGAATGATTACATTGCGCAATCGTGAGGTTACTAGAAAAGACTTAGATAGGGTTATCGAATCTGCCACCGCCGGAGCTCAACCCGCCGATAGAGAAGTAATACACGTAATGCCACAAGAATTTATTGTTGACGGTGAAAGAAAAATAAAAGATCCGGTTGGGCTATATGGAGTTAAGTTGGAAGCCAAGATTCATATGGTAACCGCTCAAGTTACACAAGCACAAAATCTTGTAAAATGTGTTCACCAAGCAGGTCTTGATGTCCAGTCTCTAGTGTTAGAACAAGTAGCATCAAGCGAAGCCGTGCTAACTCCCGACGAAAGAGACGTAGGGGTCGTGCTCCTTGATTGCGGTGGAGGAACAACGGA
>CAJXCX010000036.1:0-7302 GCA_913051685.1 uncultured Spirochaetales bacterium | reverse complement strand
AAGGGGAAGAAATTACTGCAGAAGAAGCGGAAAAACTCTTTTTAATTGATAATAGTATGGACCTTTCCGCACTGGTGCTCATGGCGGACAAAATACGAAAAGACGATGTTGGTGACGATATAACATATGTAGTTAACAGAAATATTAATTTTACTAATATATGTAATGTATATTGTGGTTTTTGTAATTTTATGGCACCTGAAGGTGATTCAAGAGCCTATTTCCTTACTATGGACGAAATTAAAGAAAAAGTATTAGAAGCAAAAGAAAACGATGCTACAGAAGTTTGTATGCAGGGAGGTATGCATTCTGGTATCGATGGTAATTTTTATATTGAGATTGTTAAAACTGTAAAAGAAGCTGTTCCTGAGATGCATACACATTGTTTTTCTCCATTCGAAGTTTATTATGGTGCAGACACATTGGGAATCCCGATTGGGGATTTCGTTAAACGATTAAAAGATGTTGGACATGGAACCTTTCCTGGTACTGCCGCGGAAATTTTAAGTGAAGATGTAAGAAAAATAATAGCTCCTGGCAAGATAACCACAGATGAGTGGATTGACACTGTTAAAGAAATCCATAAAGCTGATATGAAAACTACTTCAACTATTATGTACGGACACGTTGACAAACCTTTTCATTGGGCTAAGCATTTTAATATAATCCGTGACATACAAAAAGAGACCGGCGGTATTACCGAATTCGTACCGTTGAGATTTATTCCATGGGATACAAGGATTTTTAAGAAAGGTCTTGCTAGAGAAGGTCCTACAGATTTAGATCAATTAAAAATGTATGCGATAGCAAGACTATTCTTCAGAGGGTGGATAAACAATATACAAGTTTCCTGGGTCAAGCAGGGCCCTGAGTTTGCTCAATATTGCCTTACTGCTGGAGCAAATGATTTTGGTGGAACTTTGATGGAAGAACAAATAACTACTGCAGCTGGTGGAAAGCACGGCCAATATTTTCCTCCTGAAGAATTTAGACGATTAACTTTTGAACTGAAAAGAAGACCCGTCGAAAGATCCACGACGTATGATTATCTAAAAGTATTTGATAATTGATACAGGCTTGTTCATTTATTTTTTTGGTATAAGATTTACTCAAATGGGTTTTTTTGGTGATGTTAAGTCTGATGTTGCTGCGGCTATGGAAAGAGATCCGGCTGCAAGGAATGTTATTGAAATATTGATAAGTTACCCCGGCTTTCATGCAATCTTTTGGCATAGATTATCTAATATTCTTTGGAAGCTAGGATTGAAGTTAATTGCAAGAATTATCTCAAATATTTTAAGAATATTAACAGGAGTCGAAATTCACCCGGGCGCTGAAATAAAAGGAGGATTTTTTATAGACCATGGTATGGGCGTTGTCATTGGTGAAACAACTGAGATTGGGAACAATGTCACGATATATCAGGGAGTGACTCTCGGGGGTGTAAGTACTCAGAAAGGTAAAAGACATCCTACAATAGGAGACAATGTAATAATTGGAGCAGGCAGTAAGATTCTAGGACCTCTTAATATTGGAAGCACTTCAAAAATTGGCGCTAACTCTGTTGTCATTAACGATATTCCAAACAATTCAACGGTGGTTGGTATTCCCGGCAAAGTAGTAAGTCGAAACACTTCTTCCGAACCTGATTTGTCTCACAATAAATTACCTGATCCAAGCGCAGAGGACATTCTTAAGCTTAATGAAGAGATTAAAAATATTAAAGAAGAGCTGAGAAAGCTAAAGCCCTAATTTTTCATCAAAGTTAAAGATTAAGTTCATATTTTGGACCGCCTGCCCAGATGCACCTTTAATTAAATTGTCTATTACGGAACATATCAATAGGGTTCTTTTGTCTCCAAAAAGGTTAATACCTATGTTGCAGAAATTCGTAAATTGCACGTCTTTTAAGCTAGGTAGTTTAGTTTTTGAAAATTTAACAAAATCAGATTTTAAATAAAAATCATTGAATAATTTTAAGATTTTTCTTATGTCATAAGGACTGCCACGTTTGATATATATATTCGACATTATCCCTCTTGTGACTGGTATTAAGTGAGGAATCATGAAAACATTTATATTCTTCTTTGCAATTTTATTTACCATGTTTTCGACTTCTGGCATATGCCTATGCGCTCCAGCATTATATATTGACAAATTCTCATTTGCCTCAGAAAAGATATGCTCTATCTTGCCACTTCTACCAGCCCCAGAGATTCCTGATTTACAGTCTACAATGATTGACTCATTTTTCTTTAGAATTGATATGATGGGAGCAAGTCCTAATAAAATTGATGTGGCGTAACATCCAGGATTAGCTATATCCTTTTTCTTGTTAATACTATTTTTGTTTAGTTCGGGCAAAATATATTGAAAGTTCTTATATTCAGATTCATTTTTTCTTTTCCCATACCACTTATCATTGTATCTTTTGGGTAGCCTATAATCTGAACTTATGTCAATAATTTTTGCGTTTAATTTCTTAAGCCTGTTTAGAATTGAATCAAGTTGCCCATTTGGCAAACAAGAAAAAATGAGATCTATATTTTTGATTTTGTATATTTCCGAGTTCTTTCTTATTCTAATATTCTTCTCCAGTTTCACATTAGGCAATAAAGTACTTAGATTTTTCCCGTAAAGCGTATTGGCACCAAGAAAGATTATCTCAGTTTTGGGGTGATTATTGAGTATCTTTATCAGCTCCATTCCCGTATAGCCTGTAGAGCCGATTATGCCTACTTTTACTTTGCCCATGATTGTGACATTATCATGCAATTTTTGTAAATTCAATTGTTTGAAATCCATTTCTTTAAGTGTAATATTAAAATCATCAATCCCGATAAAGGAGTAAGCATGTCAATCAAGGTAGGCATAAACGGGTTTGGTAGAATCGGGAGACATTTTTTAAGGATTTCCCTTTCTTCCAAAGATGTTGATGTTGTAGCGATAAATGATATTGCTGATGTGAAAACTTGTGCACATCTTTTAAAATATGATTCCGTTTTCGGAGTCCTTCAGAAGAATGTCGAATATGATGATGATAGCATTACAGTTGATGGGCAGCGCATACAATTCTTTTCGGAGAGGTCCCCTGAGGCTATTGATTGGTCCTCTTGTAAATCTCAAGTAGTTGTTGAATCAACTGGCATCTTCACATCGCAAGAGCAAGCCTCTTTACATATAAGTGGAAGCGTAAAAAAGGTTGTTATTTCTGCTCCCCCCAGCAGCGTAGTAGATTTCACTACAGTCATGGGTGTAAATGATGAATTATACAATCCGGAGCAACACAATGTTATTTCGAATGCCTCATGTACAACAAATTGCCTTGCAATTGTCGTAAAGGTCCTTAGAGATAATTTTGGCCTTTCTAGTGGGCATATGACGACGATACATTCCTATACTAATGATCAAAGAATTATCGATTCTCCACACAAAGATTTACGACGAGCACGAGCTGGGGGATTGTCTATGATACCTACCAGTACTGGTGCCACAAAAGCTATTGAAGTAATTTTCCCTGAATTAAGAGGAAATTTATCCGCAATTTCAATTAGAGTTCCAACTCCCAATGTCTCAATGATTGATTTTGTTGCCAAACTGGAGAGCACCGTGTCTACTCAAGATATTAACAATGCATTTGAGGATGCATCAAAAAACTTATTGGAAAATTATCTTGATATAGCTCCCGAAGGTGCTGTTTCTATTGACATACTACAGAATAAGTATTCTGCAGTCTTTGATACATTTGGTACAAGTGTCATAGGAGATAATTTTATTAAAGTAATTGCCTGGTATGACAATGAATACGGTTATTCGTCCCGAGTTTTAGATTTGGTAAATAAAATCGGAAAACTGTTGTGAAGCAAAAAAAAGTTATATCGGATTTATCCAAATCTTTTTTTAAAGACAAAAAAGTCTTTGTCAGAGTCGATTTTAATGTACCTATAAACGGTAGAACCAATTCTATCAGAGAAGACTATCGAATAAGACGCACGATACCAACAATCGACTACTTGCTTGATTGTGGCGCCAAAGTTGTACTGGGGTCTCATTTAGGGCGACCTAAAGGAAAGTTCGTTAGCAACCTTTCTTTGAAAATTGTATCAGAGAGATTGTCCGAACTACTTGATAAGGAAGTGATATTTTGTGCAGATTTTATTCAAGAAAAACTTGCTGAAAACATTGATTCTCTCCCAAGCGGATCTGTTATTATGCTAGAAAATTTGAGATTCCACAAAGAAGAAACGGATAATGATTCAACGTTTTCCCAACATTTGGCTGAATTGGCTGATATTTACGTTAATGAAGCCTTTGGAACATCTCACAGGACCCATTCTTCAACATATGGAATGGCTCTTCGTTTTGATACACGTCTGGCAGGTTTCTTGGTCGATAAAGAGCTTAAATTTATTTCGAAGATGATGGAAGAGCCGGAACACCCTTTTCTTGTAATTATTGGTGGTTCAAAGATTAATGACAAAATGGTTGCCATGGCCAATCTGCTTAAAAGTGCAGACAAGATTATAATAGCAGGTGGTGCCGCATATACTTTTATTAAAGCAAATGGAGGAAAAATTGGCAACTCCCTTTTTGATGACAAAATGGTTGATTGGGCTAGAGATGTATATAAAGAATATAATAAGAAAATCATTCTTCCTATTGATCACTTAGTCTCTGAGTCAATTGACGATACCAATTCGTGTTTAATTGTAAATTCCGATATACCTGACGATTATCAAGCTTTAGATATTGGACCAAAAACTATAGAGTTGTTTAATTCAATTATAAAAGGACGCGGATACATTTTTTGGAATGGCCCGATGGGCGTGTTCGAATCTGATACGTTTTCTTCTGGCACAATTCATGTAGCGAGGGCTGTGGCTTTGGCTACGTTAAGGGGTGCTACATCAGTTGTAGGTGGTGGGGAGACTATAGCCGCTATTAGAAAAGCAGAAGTTTTGGAATCAGAGATATCTCACATGTCGACGGGTGGTGGTGCTCTGCTTGAATATATTGGTGGTATAGAACTCCCAGGTATAGAAATTTTGGATTAATATTCTATAATTCACACATATGGTAAAATCTCGATCTCGTACAGACGTATCATGGGTTGAAGATTTGCTTCATGATGAAGCTTCTTATTTATTAGATCACGAATGCAAAACTATAGATTCTAAAAATCTAATAACACCTGGACCTGATTACGTTGATAGAGTTGTAAAGGAATCAGACAGATCCAATACTGTTTTAAGAAATTTTCAGACACTTTTTAATCACGGCAGATTACGTACAACCGGGTACTTATCTATCCTCCCGGTGGATCAGGGGGTTGAACACTCTGCGGGTGCATCTTTTGCACCAAATCCGGAGTATTTCGATCCTAACAATTTGATTAAACTTGCTATTGAAGGAGGTTGTAGTGCTGTTGCCTCTACGTTAGGATTGTTAGGTTCGGTCTCTAGGAAGTATGCTCACAAGATACCTTTTATCGTTAAATTAAATCATAATGAATTTCTTTCATATCCGAACGAATACGATCAAATTCCGTTTGCCTCGGTTGATCAAGCATTCAATATGGGTGCAATTGGTGTTGGCGCCACAATATATTTCGGATCCCAGGAAAGCAAAAGACAAATCCAAGAAGTTTCTCAATTGTTTGAATATGCACACTCACTGGGCTTGGTAACTGTGCTATGGGCATATTTACGAAATCCATCCTTTAAAAAGGGTTCTCAGGACTATCATGTCTCTGCTGATTTAACCGGACAAGCAAATCATCTTGCTGTTACTATCGAGGCGGACATAGTAAAGCAGAAATTGGCCGAGAACAATAATGGCTTTATTGATATTGATTTTGGAAGGACAGACAAACGAGTTTATTCTGATCTTACATCTGATCATCCAATTGATTTAAATAGATATCAAGTTGTTAATTGCTTTTTAGGAAGAGCGGGTTTGATTAACTCTGGTGGAGCATCGGGAGAAAATGATGTTGCGCAGGCAGTTAAAACTGCCATTATCAATAAAAGAGCAGGTGGAATGGGTTTAATTACAGGACGAAAAGCTTTTCAAAAAACTATGAAAGAAGGTGTCGATATATTAAATGCGGTGCAGGATGTGTACCTGAATAAAAAAATCAAACTTGCTTAATTAAACTGCTTACTTTTGATAAATTTAGAGATTAGCTTTACCATGTCGGCGGAGCCTATAAGAATAGGAGATTTCTGATGAATTGTTTTGGGTGCAATATCCAAGGTTCGTTCCTCTCCATTAGTTGCTAAACCACCTGCTTGTTCGATAATAAATGCCATAGGATTGCACTCGTACATTAATCTCAATTTTCCATTTGGTGCTCTTTTTGATTTTGAATAGATAAACAATCCCCCTTTTAGAAGGCTTCTATGGATATCGGCAACCATTGATCCAACATACCTTAACGAGTAAGGTCTCCCATTTTTTGAATCCTCTTGCTCGCACCATCTAATATATTCTTGAAGAGCTAGTGGAAATTCGTAAAAGTTCCCTTGATTAACTGAGTACATTCGCCCTTTCTTTGGAATTTTAATATTTTTGTGTGATAGATAGAACTCCTGAACGACTGGATCTAGGGTAAAAGCATCTACGCCTTTTCCAACCGTTAGAACATATATCGTAGAAGAACCATAAATTATATAACCTGCGGCAACTTGCTTATTTCCTTTCTGAAGAAAATCCTTGGTACTTATATTGGTTTTCATAGAGGATCTTTTAAATATAGAAAAAATTGTTCCTACTGGGACATTTACATCTATATTTGAGGAGCCATCGAGTGGATCAATCAAAATTAGATATTTAGAATTCTTTGAAACTTCATTATTAAAAATCAGACTTTTTTCTAGTTCTTCGGAAACTACTCCAGCACAGTTACCACCGTCCTCAAGAGAATTTATGAACAAATCATTTGCAATGATATCTAGCTTTTTAACCTTCTCTCCATGAACATTTTTTAATCCTTTACGGTCACCAAGAATCTTATTTAGTCCGGCACTATTTAATTCTTTGCTAACTTGCCTTGCGGCAAGTTTGATATCTTTTAATAAGGCAATCAGTTCTCTATTCTTATCTCCTGCCAACTTGTCTTTTAATAGGTATTGATAGGCTGTTAATCTCTTGCTCACCATAAAATCATACACTTATATGGTAAAAAAAACAGTTATGTAATGTTGGATTTTGAGATATATAATAGACTCTGTTCGCGATATTTTGAGAGCTAGAATTAAAAATAAATAACCTAGAAAACCTCCGGTTACAAACCCAACACAC
>CAJXCX010000035.1:0-7317 GCA_913051685.1 uncultured Spirochaetales bacterium | reverse complement strand
ATTAGGTATTTCAACAAGAAATTTTGCTGTATATTTCTTACGTGCCAAATTACATTTATCGAATACATGCGCCCAAGTAACGCCCCGAAAAATTTGGCCAAAGTCCCATTGCAGTAAATTATACAAATATCATGTTTTTTTAATATTTTTCCAAATGAGAATAGCAGACAAACCAATTTGAACAAATTAATTAATATGTCTACGGGTAAAAGATTTAGCTTTCTATCTTTTATCGTGAAATTTTGTTTTTTTAGATTTTCTGGGAAATTACTATTGATAATTTGATTTACTTGCAAGTTTTCTCTCTCTATATTCTCGGAAAAGGTATTCCTTGAGGGCAATAGCGCATGTACGTTAAAATTTTCAAAATCAAAATGTTTTAGCAGATAGAACAGGCTCCTTCCAGGCCCTCCATCCCTAACGGAATGATTGATAAAAAGTATATTCTTTTTCATTTACAACAAATAACATATAACAATTAAAAAGTTATCTCAACTTGACAATTATATTAATTATAAGAAAATAACATGTATTATTTTTTGATATGAAAGAATCTAAATGGATATGGAATAACGGTAAATTCGTTCTTTGGAAAAATGCTACAACCCATGTTATGAGCCATGGGCTTCATTATGGGACCGGAGTATTTGAAGGAATAAGGGCTTACAATGGCTCGATATTCAGAATGTCGGATCATTACAAGAGGTTCCTCAATTCTGCTAAAGTTGCGGGTATTAAAATCCCACCTGAATACCAACCTTCATTATCAAAAATTACAAAAGATTTAATCTACAGAAACCATTTGAAAGACTGCTATATTCGTCCTTTAGCTTTTATTGGTGAGGGGTCAATCGGTATTAATCCAGGTTCGAATAAAACAAATGTTATTATCGCAGCGTTTGAATGGGGCACTTATTTAGGTGAAGATGCCATGTTGAGTGGTATTAAAATGAAAATTTCATCTTTCAAAAGGATGAGTGTCAATTCTTTTATGACTAAATCTAAAATTTGTGGAAATTACATAAACTCTGTTCTTGCAAAAAGAGAAGCATTAGACCAAGGATACGATGAAGCTTTATTGCTAGATGATAATGGATATGTATCTGAAGGAACTGGTGAAAATATTTTTATAGTGAGAGATGGTGGAATTAAAACTACTCCTGTTACATCCATTTTGGAGGGTATAACCAGAGATTGCGTTTTTAAAATAGCGAAAGATAATAATATTCCTATTAAAGAACAGAAATTCACAAGAGATGAATTATATGTGGCCGATGAAGTATTTCTTTCAGGAACTGCCGCAGAAATAACCCCAGTTAAAGAAGTAGACAATCGAGAAATAGGTTCTGGACGACCTGGTGAAACCACTAAATTGATACAAAAAGAGTATTCCGAAATGGTTCTAGGCCAGAAGGATAAATATAAAGATTGGTTAGAACCTGTCTACGGGTTGGAATAAAAATTAATTAAACACCAAGATAATTTAGCAGAGTCCTTACGCCATAGCCAGTTGATCCAGGAGCTATCCAGCTTCTTTTCTTCTCAATGTATGCAGGACCGGCGATATCAATATGTGACCAAGGAATACCGTTTACAAAGAACTCTAAAAACATAGCAGCTGTTATTGCCCCACCATACCTTGTCAAGGCGGCATTTCTTATATCTGCAACTTGACTGTCTACATCCTGTCTCAACTCGTTATCTAGAGGTAATTGCCACAATTTCTCACCAGCATTCTTCGAGGCGGTAACGAGCCTAGTTGCCAGTCTATTGTTATTGGAAAACAAACCAGCGGTATAATTGCCCAAGGCAACCATGCAGGCTCCAGTCAAAGTAGCAAGATCAACCATTTCGTCAACTTCTAATTGATTTGCATATTCAATTGCGTCGGAAAGAACAATCCTACCTTCGGCATCTGTGTTGATAACTTCGATGGTTTTTCCACTTAGACCCTGAACTATATCGTCAGGCTTGTAAGCATCTGGGCCTGGCATATTCTCTACTGCGGGAATAAGCCCATGCACTTCAATCTTCTTTGGTTGTATTTGACCAAGCGCTTCAAAAACTCCTAATACACACCCGGCTCCCGCCATATCCATTTTCATGGTTGACATGTAATCCGCGGGTTTAAGAGATAGGCCACCACTATCGTACGTAACCCCTTTTCCGATTATGGCAACCTTTTTAGCGTTTTTCGATAACTTTTTAGGTCTATATTTTAAATGTATAAATCTTGGTTCCTTACCACTGCCCTTACCTACATCCCAGATACCGAGCATCTTTCTTTTTAAGATTTCCTTTTTGCCAAATACGGTACAATTTATATTGGGATGTTTGGAAATACCTTTTGCAAAATTAGCCAATACCGTTGGAGTTAATACTAAAGGCTGCTCGTTGACTAAATTTCTGGTGAGATTCAGGCCGTCAAATACCTTCGTCGATTTATCAATAATTTTATTTAGAGTGGGAGCGGGCACCTTACCTACAACTAAATTGATTAACAAATTCGACATATTGCTTTTTTTTGTTTTGTACTTGTCGTACGAATAATGACCGTTGTTGAGACCATTGATTGATGCAGGAAGCAGATTGTTGTTAAAACCACCAGGGTACACAATAGTCATTTCTCTAGTTCTATACTTTTTTTGTGTTTCTGAGTAGGTTATGAACGAAAAGGCTTTGAATATTTTTTCTTGATCTATATCCCTTTTTGCTCCTAGGCCAATCAATATGACGTTTGATAGATTTTTACCATGGAGCAACTCTAAAGATAGCCTCTCCATCGTTGATGCTTCGAACTTGTACGAATGGAGTCTTTTTAATAAATCAAATCCTAACAATTTCTGAAACGAATCCATCCTTTTTAGGGACTCTTTGAATAACGGGAGAAACAAAGTGCCTGATGCAGAAGCTAGTTTTGCTTTGTTGAATTGTAGAGACATGGTGTTTATTATAACTAATCTTCAATAGTCTGTATAATTAACTTGTGCCTTAATTCAATTGGGCGGTTGATTGAATTGAATTAAAAAAAAGATTTATGGATTAATAAAAAATGAGCTTTTTCAATGAATTTTTTTTGTCATTTTTTGCTGGGGTTATGTCGTTTTTTTCTCCTTGCGTTCTACCTCTATTTCCTATCTATCTGTCAACTTTTGATTCTACTCATGTAGACACCAAGGGAGGATTCTCAAAGGAGCTATTAATTAATGCACTACTTTTTACGATATCGTTTTCTTTAATCTTTATACTTTTGGGATTGACCACTACCTCTATAGGAATATTTTTGAATTTAAACAAAATAGCTTTGATAAAGATGGCTGGGATTTTGATAATTTTGTTTGGGATATTCAACTTGGAAATCGTAAAGATTCCAAAGATATATAAAAGTTTTTATCCTGTAGTAGCCACAAAAAATAAAACGATAAGGCCCATCATCTTTGGTTTTTGCTTCGGACTCGCATGGACACCTTGCATCGGCCCCATTCTGGCATCTATCATTTCGTATTCATCAATCGAAAAGAACTATCAATATTCGTTTACTATGCTTTTGTTTTACTCCTTAGGTCTAGGTATTCCTTTCATCGTGGGATCATTAGGATACAAAAAAATACTTATATCGTTGAACAAATCGCCTATTTTTACTAAATACTTTAACATTACAACAGGTTCTATACTTATTGCTTTTGGTATGCTGGTATATTTTAACAAGCTATATCTACTAAATATTTATATACAAAAAATCATGAGTTTGTTCAGTTAAAAAATCTCTACTATTGCTACTTTTTTACGGGTATTATAATAGATTCTAAATAGTGGGATATTTTGTTTTATATTTAGTCAGGAGTTGCAAAAATGAGTGAAAAAAGTAATGATAGACGTACAGAAGCGTTGGAGTACCACTCCACAAGTCCTAAAGGTAAAATTGAGATTCGAGTTACAAAACCCAGTGAAACAGAAGATCAGCTTTCGCTAGCATATTCACCTTGGGTTGCTGAACCTTGCAAAGAAATACACGAAGAGACTCAAAAAGTATATGAGTACACAAATAAAGGAAATCTGGTTGCAGTTGTTTCAAATGGAACCGCCGTATTGGGACTAGGTAATTTAGGCCCAGAAGCTAGTAAGCCAGTTATGGAAGGAAAGGCTGTTCTGTTTAAAAGGTTCGCTCAGGTGGATGCCTTTGACATAGAGATTAAGACAAATGACATTGATGAAATTATTAGAACGGTTGAATTGCTTGAACCTACTTTTGGTGGCATCAACCTAGAAGATATAAAGGCTCCTGAGTGCTTTAGAATAGAAGATGAGCTTAAAGAAAAAATGAATATTCCGGTTTTTCATGACGACCAACATGGCACTGCCATTATATCAGGTGCGGGCCTATTAAATGCGGTTGAATTAGTTGGTAAAAAAATGTCTGACATTAAGATTGCAGTGAATGGCGCTGGAGCTTCCGCAATTTCTTGCGCACGTTTTTTTGTTTCTCTCGGAGCGGATTCAAGCAATATTCTTATGTGCGACAGCAAAGGTGTGATATATAAAGGTAGAGAAGGATTAAACAAACAAAAGGAAGAGTTCGCTGTTGAGACTGATTGTAGAGTGTTGGCGGATACCTTGAAGGGTGCTGATGTTTTTATTGGATTATCCATTGGGAATGTCGTTTCAAAAGATATGATAATAACGATGGCTGAGAATCCTATAATATTTGCGATGGCAAACCCTGATCCCGAAATAAGACCCGAGGAAGCCTTTGACGCAAGAAAAGATATAATCATGGCAACCGGAAGAACGGATTACCCTAATCAGGTAAATAACGTCTTAGGATTTCCTTTTATTTTTAGAGGAGCCCTAGATGTCGCAGCTACGAATATCAATGAAGAAATGAAAATAGCAGCGTCCCAAGCTCTGTCAAAACTAGCTAGGTTAGGAGCTGGTCCCGAAGTCGCGGAAAAGCACAATAGAGAAGAGTTGGTCTATGGCAAAGAGTATATCGTCCCCTCACCTTTTGATCCAAGAGTCTTAGTCTGGGAATCTTATGCTGTAGCAAAGGCCGCTATAGATACGGGAGTAGCTAGAATTCAAATCGATTTGGACGAGTACAAAAAACGACTAGAAAAGATGGCTAACGTTGAACCACAAACATTTTAATAAATGAAATTTCTTCATTTTGTTCTTTTTGTTGTCCTCATAATTAGTGCCTCTTCCGATTTAACTAATGCCAGCCCCTCCAGATTAATTAGTCATAACAAAGCTATCAATCTAGATTACGAATTAATTGAACTTGATGGATTCAACAATGACCAAACTTATAAGCTTGGGAGTTTAGATGGCTTAGTTATAATTAATTTTTGGTCATCATGGTGCAACCCATGCATCAAAGAAATTGTTGAGCTCAACAAATTTCAAAAGAGGATTGATGAAGAAAGATTGGATGTCAAAATAATAGGAATTAATATTTTTGACGACATTAAAGATGCAAGCAGGTTTAAAATCAAATATAAGCCAACTTTCCAAACTCTATTTGACAAACACAAGACTATACCTATAGACTTCGGCGTAGTGGGTGTTCCAGAAACTTATTTCGTAAAGAACAACACTATATTCTTTAAATATATCGGCAAAATTACAGAGGAAGTTCTGGATCAAGGATATGAGCGTACCAAAAATGAGTAATTTTATTTGGATTTTAAATTTGCTTGTGGTCTTTCATCTAACTGGTTTTAATCTACTTGCGAGTGATCAAGTTTATGAAATTTCAAATGAATTAATGTGTCCTGTATGTCAAGGTCAAACGGTTGCCGAATCTAATTCGCAACTCGCAGTTTCGATGAGGAAAGTTATTAAGGATAAAATTAATCAAGGAGAATCAAAAGAAAAAATATTACAATATTTCGTCAATCAATATGGAGATAATATTTTAGCCAAACCCCCATTGAAAGGCTTTAATCTTCTTCTTTGGATAATCCCCCCATCCGTTTTGTTGCTATCCATATTATTGTGGGTTTTAAAGGTTAGAACCAGTCGTTCTAATAAGAAACAAGCCTAACGCTTTACTCTGAGGGGTTGAGATGCTCCTCAAAGTTCTTGCTAAGAAAAGTTTTATATCCCAGTTGGTCTTCGTATATTATAAGAATTGGAATTTCGTATTCAAGGTAGTCATTAGGATCCATTTTTTGAATATCTAATAAATTGAATGTGTTTGCAAGAATCGAGTTATTGTGTGGTGAATTTGATGCAACTATCACAAAAATATTGTTTTCATAAACTAAATCTTTTTTATTTGCGTTGATGTGAAAAGTTTTTATTTTGTCTCTGCTAAAATTATCGAGAAACGAATAAGACGCTATATTGTTTAAATTGATTTTATTATCTCTAAGCACCTCGTTAATCGTCCTGCTAAAAACAGGAGTATCACTACCATAATTCTTGCTATAGTAGGTATTACCAAAGCTAATATAAAAAGATGGGATATTTTGTTTTTCCAAAAAATACCTAACATTTTCTACGACAATACCCTCTATGACCGCATCAAAAGAAATTTTCGTACACGAATATTTTTTTGAGAACACATTTGATATTTTAATGGTAATACTTGCTAACGATATGCACTGATCATACAAGTTTGAGTTCAATAAGTATTTAACCCTACTTGCTTTTGAGGTGTTTGCTAAAATAGAAAAAGTGGTTGGATCGAATCTACCTTTGGTAATTTTATGGTAGTCGCTCAACATCCTAAAGCTGTCGACAAACACATCCGGTACTGACATTTGGGTATTTCTTTCTAATTTGTTAAATTTAGAAACAAAAGAATTGGACTTGTAGGGGTCGAGAACGGTTTGTATATGATTTAGTATTTTTTCTATTTGCTTAAACGTTTTTTTATCGTATTCCTCGGAATTAATAAAAATTGTTAACTTATTATCAAGTAAGTTATAATCTTCCTTATTCTTCCCTTTTGAGAATGAATAATTTGTGATATTTAAAAAAAGTATTAATATTAAGAAAAGTCTAAACATATGAACTTGAAATCCATTTTGAAAAAGAAACAATTTCTAAAATCTATTGAAATTATACCTTCTAGGTACAAAATTGATAAGAAATTAGTAATCGATATAAAGCGCAACCAGCAGAACTTTGATTATTTAGATATTGCGTGTTGTCCCATGGCAAATTTAAGAATTTCCTCTATCTCTTTTGCTCATCATTTGATTATAAAAGGGATTCCACGTAGGAAACTCATACTAAATTTTTCTACTAGGGACAGAAACAGCCTCGCTCTTCAAAGTGAAATTTTAGGTACATATTCCATGGGTATCG
>CAJXCX010000034.1:0-7703 GCA_913051685.1 uncultured Spirochaetales bacterium | reverse complement strand
TTAGGCTTCAATGATTCTTCTAGTCGCTAAGCTTATCCCACATCACGCGAAAAGGGATCGCCATTATTAGGCCGTAGATAATCGCATCTGGTATAAAAGTTCCGATCAGTACTCCCCTTAAGAAAGGACCGGCGAGTGGGTCAAAGTAACTGACCGCAAAGCTTACTAGGGCCACGCTTCCTGCCATGAAAAACAATAGCTTCTTATCCTCGTACCCCATAATATTCGATTATATCAAATTCTTATCAATAAATACTTCAGCCGATAAAAGGGTTCAGATCAGGGTGGAACCATTAAATAATTAAATTTAACTTATTTTATTTAAATGAAATAAAAAAACCTTGAATATCAGTAGGTTAAATAGTCAAATCTATAAACTATATAGCTCTATGGTTATTTTATTCTAATGATTCAACCAGCATTGATATTGTACTTTCGTTAGCCTACTCTCTTGTTTTTAATGATAAATTTCCCTATTGCTAAATAATTAAGTTTTGCATCATCAGTCATCATAAAAATTTTACACTAAATAAAAGATTTGAGCGAGAGGCATTATGAATAGTAGATTGGAACTTGTAACTAAGAAGGATAATATTTACAATCTACTAAAATTATCTAATTATGAGAAATGAGTTAAAAATTCTATTTTCCGAAATTACTTTATATTCATCTTATCTTTCGTTGTTTTTTTTATATTTCAAAAATTTTTATAAAAAGATTAAATTAAAACCCGTATATTTATTTATTCTTTTGCCGATAATTTGGTCGCTGATAGCAAATTTCCTTTATATTGGAGGATGGGAAAGAGACAGTCTGTGGGATATAAATGTTGTTTATTGTGCGGACGTAGCTTATTCGACAGGTGCAGATCCATATCGTGATTGGTTTAATAGTCCTGAATGCCAAGAATCAACACCCTTGCAATTTACATATTTAAAATTAGTTTTGGATGCACTACCATTTGCTTCGTTTGAATATGATTTCTTTGAGAAGATATGGGTTTCTTTTCTGGTTATTATCACGATTTTTTACGGTTTCTTTACTGCGAAACTATTCAAATTAGAGACAAATATAATATTTAATATAATTTTTATAGTCGTAATGTTCCAAGGAGCAAACGTGGTAGCTCTTCAGGCGGGCAACATATCCGCGGTAATTTATTTCTTAGTATTAATAGCTATTTTATTGTTGCAAAGCTACAAATACAGAAGCTTGTTCTTCCTTATCATAGCTATCGCTTCTTTTGTAAAATTCCATCTGGCACTATTGTTACTAATTCCCTTTGTCTTAGATAAAAAGTTCGATTTCAAAGGGTATATCATATTCTTTTTAGTGTTGCTTTCTTTATTTTTTCTTAATTATATTGTCCACGGTAATTTTATAAATCAATGGGTTGAAAATTTAGCATATGTGGATTGGGGACTAGGTCCTAGATTTAGCGACATATCGTTCTTACAACCGCTCTGGCTAGGAAAAATAAGGGATGTGGAATTTAATGCAATCGTGAAAGTTTTATTGATACCACTTTTTTTAATTAATATCTTTTATTTTAAAACGTTAATTAAGAACAAATTTACCGAAGAAGAAAGCAATGATTTTCTATTGGTTCTTACGTCTTTAATCTTTATATTGGTTTTGCCCAGATTAAAAGTATATGATTTTCTTTTTTTATCTTGCATTGCACTAAAGATTTATACAGATTGTATTAAAGATATGTTCAGTAGCGATAGATTGATTAAGGCTATTTGTTTAGGAATTTTGTTGCTCTTTTACTCTTTGTTGATATACTGGAGACCTCAATGGGACGGTTCAAATAATAGTTATTATTTTTGTTTTGGACTATATATACTTTATCAATTTCTAATTTATTTTAGATGTAGACGGTCAGCCTAATTTAATCAAGTTTTTTTAATAATTAAATAGATTTATACTTGTTTTATGTGGTCCTTTTCAAAGCTTAGCACTTTTCAATCGTGTGCAAGAAAATTCAAATTCAGATATATAGACAAAATATATTACAACGAGACGTCAATAGAGGCGTTCATGGGAAGCATGGTCCATGAAACTTTGGATGTATTATATCAAAGACTAAAAATCGGCAAGCTAATTCCCTTGGAAGATCTAGAAGGTTTGTATCGAAATATTTGGGATGAAAAATCTAAAGACTTCGAAGCAATAAATATCGTTAAAAAAGACTTAAGTTACGAAGATTATTTTGATATTGGCATTAAATGCGTACAGGATTATTACAGTGAAAATATTGATTCACTTAAAAACCCACAATTTAAATTCATATTTACTGAAAAGAGTTTTAGAACTGCCAACATTCTTCCCGAATCATCAAAACTCAAGGTACCTTTTGTAGGGAAAATTGACAGGATTGATGTCTATGATGATAGAGTAGAGATTCATGATTACAAGACAAGTGCAAACCCACCAACCGAACTGGAAATAGATAGCAAGTTTGATTATAAACAACTTCCTTTATATAAAAGACTTTTGCTTCTTGATTATAGATTTAGGGGTAAGACGGCTCCAGAGATCAGGGTCGTATGGCACTTCTTAAGACATAAGCTGAAGTATGAAAAAACAGTAAAAGACGAAGAGTTGGAAGTGGCATTGGATACAATTGGGAGAGTTGTAAGGAAAGAAAGAAAGGAGCAGGAATATAGGCCAAAAAAATCTATGCTTTGTAATTGGTGTGAATATATGAGGATATGCCCACTTTTTTCGAATAAAGAATTGGTTGAAAAAAACCCATATGATCCCGATATACAAGAAGGACCCAAACTCGCACAATCTTATATTGAACTTAAAGAAAGCGAAAAAGAACTTCAATCAAAAATCGATGATGTAAAGGAAAAATTATTGGCATATTCTGAAAAATTTTCGAGCGAACCTACGTATGCTGTAGAATCAAAAAACAAAAATGGGCAAGTAACAATAAAGCATACTAAGGAAAAGAGGATTCCTTCTTCTACTGATCCTTTGAGGGACGATATGGAAAGACGATTAAAAGAGAAGGGCGCATGGGAGGAGTTTTCAACTATTAATACGAGAAGCATTAATAGCAAAATAAACAAAGAAAATCTTTCTGACGATATGCAGGATTTTTTTGATATGTACACAGAAGATCGAGAAGTAGTAGAAATAAGACAAAGTAAGACTAAGAAAAAGTGATATACAATGGTAAAATGTCTGTAAATGGCCGAAATAAAATGCCCACATTGTGGTGAATCTTTCCCTTTAGAAAAATATCTTACTAGCGAACACATTAAAGAAATTGCCGATATCGATATACAAAAAAAGGTAGCGGAAGAAGTTGAATTAGCTCAAAAAGAAATATTAAAAAATTACGAAAAGAAAAAGAAAGAATCTGAAAAAATTGTTACAAAAAAAATTGAAGAATTAGAAGAGGAAATGGAAAAGAGATCCGAGGAAATAGAAAAAGAGAAAAAAAACTACCAAAGACTTCTTAATAAAGCCAACGAGGAGATTCTTGAGAAGAAAGAGGAAGAACTAGAAAAGAAAGAAAAGGAGATTAAAGAAGCAAGCAAAAAGAAGCTTGTGGAGGCCGAAGAGCTTAGAGACAAAGCGGTTGAAGAAGAAAGACAAAAGAAACAGCTAGAAATAGATAGGCTCAATCAAAAAATAAGGGAGTTAGGAGTTAAGCCAGGTGGAGATTCTGAACTTTCGGGTGAGACCTTCGAGGAGATGGTTAAGGCCACTGCGCAAAAAGAGTTTCCAGGGTTTTTAGTCGAAGATATTGTAAAAGGCAAAAAAGGAGCCGATCTTGTAATTACAACTTTAAAAGGTGCAAAAATTCTAATAGAAGCTAAAAATGTTAAAAGTTTTCAATCGGGATTTGTTAGCAAAATGAAAGAAGATTTAGCCAGGGAGGGGGCCAGTCATGGAATAATAGTGACAAATGGCGTAATGCCAAAAGAGGCTAAAGGCAAAAAATATCAAGATGCGGGACCTATGGTTTCTATAGTGGAATTTTCAAATTTTATACCGGCATTGAGAATAAGAGTAAACATGATAGATCAAATCACTGAAGCCGAATGGAAGATGGAAGGAAGTAAAACCAAAAAAGATCAGCTATACGCTTTTGTCAGTTCGGAACGTTTTCGAAATACGGTTAGCACTATAATGGATTCCGTACAAGCTGCGCAAGACCAATTAACAAAAGAAGAAAATAATTCACAAAAAGTATTCGAGGAAAGACGTGTGCTTCTTAGGAAGATTTACGATAATTTTTATAGTGGATTTAAAGTCGAAATGCAGTCTTATTTGCTTGAATCTGAGTCGGAAAAGTTACTTGAATCAATAGATATTGCGGATGTGCTTGAGGGTGGGGGAAAAAGTAAAGAGTAGCACTTATTGGATGAACAAAAAAACACTAAAGAATAGGTGGACTACCGATTTTCGACGATTACCCACAGAAAAAGGGGCGTATTTGCTATGGATAGAGTTATATCATCCGGTAGAACTATCCAAACGATTCAAAGAGACTATTGGGCCTGGCGTTTTCCTTTACGCAGGTAGCGCACATGGATTCGGTGGAATACATGCACGTTGTAAAAGGCATTTGCAGAAGGATAAAAGTATACGGTGGCACGTGGACTTTTTAACAAACGAAGCTGAAGATCTTCGCGTATTACCATTTCCCAAAGATAAGGAGTGTCAATTGATTCATCGATTAGTTCGTTATGGAGTTTGTCATTTCCCTGTCTATGGATTTGGCAATTCGGATTGCAACATTTGCCCATCGCACTTACTTCTTGTTGAAGGACTAAGCCGTCAAGAGGTTGCGTTATTAGTAGTACGATAAACGTAGATTTACCATTCTAGTAAATGCTACAATCTGTCTAAGGGAGAGGATTCTAAATGAAAATAATTAGATTTGCAGTAATGTTGCTGATATTGTGTTCATTTGCTAGCTGTTCTTATATAAAGGAGAAAAAGGAGCAATGGTTTGGTGATGACGATGTTACAGAGGTTTCACCAACGGTGGTTGAGAGCAACGACGTGGAAGACGTCGTGGTGGAAGAGGATTTACCAACAGAAACGGTAGAAGAATAAGTCCGAACACTGAAAATGAATAAAAAAAGATATTTAATAGTCTCAGGGACAATTTTTGGTCTTGTCGCCGTGCTACATTTATTACGCAGTGTCAATTCTTGGGATTTGATAATTGGCTCCTGGGCTGTACCGACCTCACTTTCGTGGGTGATTACGATATTGACCAGCGTTCTAAGTATTTCGGCATTTCGAATAATCCTAAAAAAATAGTAAAACTTATTACGAAATTATTATTACCCAAGGAGAGAGGGGGATTCGAACCCCCGGTACGGTTACCCGTACAGCAGTTTTCGAAACTGCCCCATTAAACCACTCTGGCACCTCTCCGTGTCAATTTTGTGTTTATTATTTAACCATGTTTTTGACTAGTGTATCGATTTTTTTTCGAAATGTATCATCGACTCTAAAATAGTGCCCGTTTTCTTCGTGAATAGAGACATCTATTCCGTGAAACTGTGCTAAGTGTTGTTGAAAATTTAATATGTTGTCAATAATGCAATCTTCTCCATTGTCGTCTTTTAATATTACTTTTAAATCACCCATTAAATCACTCATTACTCCTTCCTCCTTATTTTTCCGCTATGAGACTATGATACCCTTATTGCCATATTGATGAGTGAATAAATCTTAAAATCATCATAAAAGATGCAAAAATAGTACGAATTTAACTAAATTTTATTTTTGCAATTAAAATTGCCGACGCAAGAATGAGCGTTATAGCATTTGCGATGATCATAGGAAGATTGAAAATAAGAAGCCCATAAACGGTCCAACAAAGAACTCCAAACGTAAAAATCGCAAACATTGACAAGGAAATATCTTTAGTGCTTTTTGTTTTCCAGACTTTTACGACTTGAGGTATAAAAGCAATGGTCGTACAAAATCCTGCTAGAAAACCAACTAAATTGATATCAAAAGACAATGTATTAATACTATATACTAAGAGTGTTATGATCATTAATCTTTTTGATTTAGAGAAGCAATTTCTCAACAAGCTCCCCGAGGCAATAGAAGGTTATTATTCGAGTGGTGCTCGCGATGAAGTAACTTTGCAAAGAAATAGATCGGTATTTAATGAATACGAATTACTTCCAAGATTTTTAAGAGATGTGTCCGATATTGATACTTCGTGTTCGATACTAGGAAATGAAATCGATATACCCATCTTGATTGCCCCAGTTGCAATGCAGTGCATGGTACATGAAGAAGGTGAAGTGGCTACGGCAAAAGCCGCTGCGCAATATAAAACCATTATGACCCATAGTACTATTGCCAATAAGGCTATTGAAGAAGTAGGGCCGCATCATGATAAACTTTTTTTCCAACTCTATTTCTCTAAAGACCAATCTTTTACTGAAGAAATGCTAAAAAAATCTAAGGAGTTCGGTTACAAGGCAATCGTCTTTACCGTTGATGCACCCCGTCTTGGGACTAGAGAAAGAGACGAGAGAAATTCTTTTACGATGCCCGATCACCTTGCTTTGGGTAATTTTAAAGGTACCAAGTTTGAACAATTCGATAAAATCGAAGAGCACGAAGGCTCGAGCATGAAAATGCATTCAGACCATCTATTTAATCCTGCTTTGACTTTTGAGATAATTCCTTGGATTAAAGAGACATCAAATCTTCCTGTATTGGTAAAAGGGATATTGCGCCCAGACGATGCTCAGCAAGCACTAGGTTATGGAGCCGATGGAATCATCATATCTAATCATGGAGGAAGACAATTAGACACGGCGGTTCCTACATTGATGCAAATAGAGCCTATCCGAGAACAAGTAGGCCCAGAGGCCTTATTGATAGTGGATGGTGGAATAAGAAGAGGTACGGATGTCTTAAAATGTTTAGCTCTTGGGGCAAATGCTGTGCAGATTGGCAGACCATTGCTTTGGGGTTTGCAACATGATGGGCAAGCTGGAGTTGAGCTTGTATTAGATATTTTAAAAAAAGAGTTTATTGAAAGTATGATTTTGTCAGGTTGTAAGAACTTACAGGAAATCACAAGAGACCTAGTTGTCTCTAGATAAGCAAAATCTATATTGTTTTACTTCTTAAAAAGACTATTTAAGAAATCTGTTATTTCGTCTATGAACCGATTTATTCCGTAACTTCTATTTCTTACCCTAAATATCAGAAATGTTATTACAAGACCTAACAATATTGCCGCAAGTACAATGGCGAGGGAAAACATTATAGGAGATTCCGAAGAAAAAGATCTTAGGTCTTTAGCTTCTCCCGTTTCGGTAAAAGAGGGAGGCTCTTCTTGTGTCAGCCCCTCTGCTACGGGTTCTGTGTCTGAATCATTTGTTTTTATAACTTCTGTAGAATCTGTATTTGTGGCTTCACTTTGTGCCGGTGAGGATTTCTCTACGGCGATATCTTCTTTAGCAGCAGTTTTTGTACTTTCGCTCTCTGATGATGACTGTTCCATGTTCCAGAACCAGAACAGTTTTTTCTCTAACTTGCCATGATCAATGCCTTCTGGATACAACTTATCGTTTTTAAATTCTTGAAGCTTCTGCAACGGATAGCAGCTCGAAAACGAAACTAATATTAAGAACGCTACTGTAAACCTAATAATTCGCGACATACTCCCCCCGTATTATTAATTGTAACAA
>CAJXCX010000033.1:0-7829 GCA_913051685.1 uncultured Spirochaetales bacterium | reverse complement strand
ATGCGATTATGGGCCCTAACGGATCGGGCAAAAGCACTCTTGCCTCGATTCTTGCTGGCAAAGAAGATTATGTAATTACTGATGGTGATATACTTTACAATGGGAAAAGTATCATAGAAATGGCGCCCGAGGAAAGGGCACAAGAAGGAATTTTTTTAGCTTTTCAATATCCGGTTGAAATTCCTGGAGTCTCAAATGGTTATTTTTTGAGAGAAGCTTTTAATTCAATCAATAAAGCAAAAGGTCTCCCCGTATTAAAGCCAGTTGAATTCATCAAAATTGCCAAAGAAAAGATTAAATTGTTAAAAATGGATGAAGCGTTATTAAATAGATCGTTGAACGAAGGGTTCTCTGGTGGTGAAAAGAAACGGAATGAAATCTTGCAGATGGCGGTTCTTAATCCACGCCTATCAATACTCGATGAAACCGATTCTGGGTTGGATATTGACGCCCTTCAAATTGTTGCCAACGGAGTTAATTCCTTGAGAGATCAAGATAAGTCATTTTTAATTATCACTCACTATCAAAGGCTTTTAAATTTTATAGTACCAGATTTCGTACATGTTCTTCTTGATGGCAAAATTGTTAGGTCAGGAGATAAAAACTTAGCGCTAGAATTAGAATCCAAAGGGTATTCGTGGCTAGAGAAATAAACCATGGGTAATTTTGAAGAAAAATATGTTACCTACTTCAATAACGATGAGTTTAATCAATCTGCTCCTAAATGGCTAAACCATTTTAGATTAGAAAGTTTAAATTCATTTCAAGATATTGGTATTCCGAAAATTACTGATGAAGATTGGAGATTTACCGACCTAAAGGATTTTCTTGCAAACGATTTTTCTCCACTGAATGGAATATCTAATAAATTTGATATATCCGAGCTACCGGATTTTCTTACGAAACTCGATGCACATTTTATCTTTATTGTTAACGGAATTTTGGTTGATTCGACAGATTTGGACTTCAAGATTTTAAGCCTAAAGGATGGCATTATCAATGAAGACCAAAATTTGAAAAGAATCATTTTGGATGAATTTTCGTCTAGGAACAAAGATTTTTTCTACGAGCTTAATTCTGCATTCTTAGAAAATGGTTTCTATATAGAAATAGAAAAGTTACAAAAGATTGAAAAACCCATAGTTGTAGTGAATAAATTTGATTCTAACTCATCGAATGCATTTATTAATCCAAGAAATATTTTATATTTTGGAGAATCAAGTAGTGCGGAGATAGTGGAATATTCTTTTTCGGACTCTAGTCAATCGTATTTTTTGAATAAGACTATGATGATGTATCTAGATGACAATTCGAAAGTCGAACATTTATCAATCGAGAATGGAAGCAAATCTTCTTTTATATTCTCTAATCTAAAAATAAAGCAGAATAGAGAATCAAACTTTACTACAAATTCGATTTTGATGGGAGGGAAGCTGATTAGAAACAATGTGCACCCAATTTTGGATGGCGATACCTCGTATTCATCAATCCTTGGTCTTTACCTTCCCCAGCATAGTCAATTAATGGACAACTATATGTTTGTTGAGCATTCGAAACCACATTGTGGCAGTAGGCAGCTATACAAAGGATTGTTAAAGGATTCGTCTAGAGGGGTTTTTCACGGCCGAATTGTAGTTCACGAAGATGCACAAAAAACGGACGCGAAACAAACTAATAAAAATTTGTTGCTTTCAAATTCTGCTCAAGTCGATACGAAACCTCAATTAGAGATATATGCCGATGATGTAAAATGTACGCATGGAGCAACAACCGGCCAATTAGATAAAGAAGCTCTTCACTATCTACGGACAAGAGGTGTCAGCAAAGATAAGGCAGTTTCTATGCTAGTAAGAGCCTTTACGGATGAAGTGTCTGATGTGTTAGCAAGTAAGAATCTAACTAATCTATACCAGGCGGTAGTAAAGCAATGGTTTGTTTCATCCAATCTTATTGAGGAAGATGAGTAATTTGTTAAAGATTTGCAATTTGAACGAAATTCCGGAAGATACATTGCAAAAAAAAGAGATAGAAGGACATTCTATAATATTAATAAGGAAAAATAATGTTGTGCATGTCATTGAAGACCAATGTAGTCATATGAATTATCCTTTAAGTGATGGCGAATTAGATCACGATGAAATTGAATGTTTATACCATGGTGCAAAATTTAATATAAAAAGTGGCAAACCAACATGCTTACCTGCAACTGAAGATATAAAAATTTATGAAGTTATTATTAAAGACGAAGAAGTTTTTATTGTTAAAAAATAAACAAATCCCCTTGACAATTATTTTTAAACATCTTAAAGTACAAAAAAATGGACTAATTTCATTTTTTAATTTTAAATGGAGGTATTACTTATGGCAGTCGCTAAAAAAAGAAAGCCTGCAGCTAAGAAAAGAAAGCCTGCAGCAAAAAAAGCTGTTAAACGAAAAAAAGTTACAGCTAAGAAAAGAAAGCCTGCAGCAAAAAAAGCTGTTAAAAGAAAGACTACAGCTAAGAAAAGAAAGCCTGCAAAAAAAGCTGTTAAAAGAAAGACTACAGCTAAGAAAAGAAAGCCTGCAAAAAAAGCTGTTAAAAGAAAGACTACAGCTAAGAAAAGAAAGCCTGCAGCCAAGAAAAGAAGACGCTAATTCTAAATTTGGTAGGGTGTTGCCTTATGGTGACACCCTAACCGTTATTCATTGCTTTCAGAAAATCGCTATTGCTTTTGGATACTCTTAATTTATCAAGTAGAAATTCCATTGATTCATTGGGACTCATAGGGTTTAGAACTTTTCTAAGAAGCCAAATTCTTGTTAGATCTACCTCGTCTATCAATAGTTCTTCTTTTCTAGTACCTGATTTCTGTAAATCGATAGCTGGATAAATTCGTTTCTCGGCAAGTCTTCTATCAAGGTATATCTCCATATTCCCAGTGCCTTTGAATTCTTCGAATATTACGTCATCCATTCTGCTCCCAGTCTCAATTAAGGCTGTTGCTATAATCGTTAGGCTTCCTCCCTCTTCGGTATTCCTGGCGGCACCAAAAAATCTTTTCGGTCTTTGCAGAGCATTAGCTTCCATGCCTCCGGTTAACACTCTTCCGCTAGCGGGGGTAACTGTATTGCTTGCTCTAGCAAGCCTGGTGATACTATCTAGTAGAATGACAACATCCTTGCCGTGTTCAACAAGACGTTTAGCTTTTTCCAATACCATATCCGCAACCTGCACATGACGCTGAGCCGGCTCGTCAAATGTTGAGCTTACAACCTCTCCTTTTACAGATCTTTCCATGTCGGTAACCTCTTCTGGTCGTTCATCTATTAGTAAGACGAAAAGAGACACATCCGGATTGTTGTCGGTTATTGCTTTAGCAATTTTTTGGAGCAACACTGTCTTGCCAGTTCTTGGAGGTGCTACTAGCAGCGCTCTCTGACCCTTTCCAATGGGTACAAACATATCAATTATTCTTGTCGAGTATTCTTCGGACTCACTTTCCATCTTTAATCGTGAATTTGGATGCAGAGGAACTCTGTTCGTAAAACTTATTCTCTCTCTGCAATAATCTGGATCAGTAAAATTCACTGACTCAATTTTTAATAGTGCCAGATTCTTCTCTCCTTCCCTAGGGAGCCTTACATACCCTCCTATTGTGTCCCCAGATTTTAAATTAAAAGATCTAACTTGGGATTTCGAAACATAAATATCATCTGGACCGGGAAGGTAGCTGTATTTTGGGGATCGTAGGAAACCATAGCCTTCAGATAAGATTTCCAATACTCCCTCAGCGTATATTTCACCATCATTTTCAGCCTGAGATTTTAAAACTGCATATATCATATCTTGCCGAGTCATTCTCCCAGCGTCTTCTATGTTCAGCTCCGTTGCCATTTTTTGAAGTTCTGCAGGCTTAATTTCGCGAAGCTCGTTGAGGTTGACGAGACTGGAAAGCGATGACTTTCCCCCTGCTACTTCAGATTTTTTACCATTACTTTTCTTTTTCATAATAACCTTGGGATTGAAAGATATTGGAATAACACTACGATTCTAATGGATTGCAGTATCAATATTTATAATTCTTTATTTCATAAAAGTCAATAAATTTAATTGAGTTCAATTATTGTTTAAGATAAAATTTATTTATTACAGGTGGGTTATGTCTGGACATTCTAAATGGCATTCGATAAAGCATAAAAAGGCTGCTACTGACGCAAAGCGGGGAAAGATTTTTACGAAATTGATAAGGGAAATAACTATAGCCGCTCGTGATGGTGGTGGAGATTCGGATACGAACCCTCGACTAAGATTAGCTCTTACTAACGCAAAAAGTGAAAATATGCCAAAGGACACAATCGAAAGGGCTGTTAAAAAGGGTACCGGAGAGTTGGAAAGTGAGTCTTTGCTAGAAACAATTTACGAAGGTTATGGTCCAGGTGGTGGCGCTGTCTTGGTTGAGGTTCTAACTGACAATAAGAATAGAACAGTATCTGAGATCAGAAGAGCGTTTGCCAAGTTTGGGGGTAATTTAGGTGAATCCGGGTGCGTGTCCTGGATTTTTAAGAAAAAAGGAAGAATAGAGATTGTATCCGAAAATACCGATGAAGATATTTTAATTGATACGGCTTTGAATCTTGGTGCAGAAGATGTAGTTGACGAAAAAGGTTTCTATTCGGTTCTAACTTTACTTGATGGTTTTGAGGATATTAGAAAAGGTTTAGAATCCGAAGGTTTTACAATTTCTAACTCTGAAATTTCTATGATTCCAAGCAATTCAATAAAGATTGAGGGCAAGTCAGCCGAACACATGCTGAAAATGCTTGAAATGTTAGAGGATTGCGATGATGTGCAAAATGTTTATTCAAACTTCGATATAGATGATTCACTAATTGAGGCGTTTGCTTAAGTGTTAACCCAAGTACGAAGCCATCTTGAAAAATCCGGGAAAAATTCTATGTCAGATTTTTTATCTTTAGCTGGAGTACTATAAAACATAGTCATTCCAAATTCTCTTAAGGCAAAACTTATATCTCTCTTACGTGCGGGTAGTGATATATATCCTCTTTTGCATTGTATCCCAAACCAAATTCTTTGCCTGTTCTTTTTGTTATATAAACCAAAAACGATATCGGCCGTCCCTTTACTCCCTCGACTTTCTACTGAGTAAAATTTTAACTCCTTGTATTGAGATAATATTTCCTGAACTAGACTATTGGTTTTTTTTTCAAAGAGATAGCCTTTTCTGTACTGTCCCATCAACTCCCCGATATGCTTATTATCTTAAATAAGACAAAAACAATCATCTATGATATTTTATACTATAATCATATTTAAACCTTTATGGAAATTATTCTAGTTCGACATGGTGAAACAGATTGGAACAAAAATAAGAGATGCCAAGGTATTTCAGATATTGACTTGAATGAAACCGGCTTACAGCAAGCAGAAAAATTAAAGAACTATTTTTATTCTAAAAAAATTGATGCTATGTTTACAAGTAATCTCAAAAGAGCAAAACAAACGGCAGATATAATCAATTTTGACAATAGATTTGCTTTATACTACTCAGAAGAGTTGAGAGAAATGGATCAAGGAGATTTTGAAGGAGTACGTTTCGACGTTTTAAACGAAAAATATCTGCCAGAATTAACACAATGGAGAAAAACCCCTGGTACTTTTAGAATTCCTAATGGGGAAACCTTGGGTGAAGTTCAAGATAGAATTGTTGTATTCATGAACGACATAGTTAGAAAACATTCGAACCTTTCGCGCGTTGTAATTGTGAGCCACAATTTAATCTTATCATCATTTTTGTGTTCTGTTTCAAATAAAAATCTCAAACATTTTACTAATTTCACCCTTAAAGCGGCATCGATATCAACTATTAATTATTCTGAAGATATTTTCTCTGTAAAAACAAAAAATTCTACTGAACACTTAAAATAGGTATGATTCAAAAAAAAATTCTCGAAAAAATAGAAAATTGCTTAATTGAAAATGAAGAATTTTCAAAACTAGATTTTTCTAAATTATCTTTATCCATACCAAAAAATATTTCACACGGTGATTTTTCGACCAATTTTGCTTTGATAATTTCCTCGGAATTAAAAACAAATCCAAACGAATTAGCAAACAAAATGACATCCGCATTATTGGCCAAAAAAGATACTTTCTTTAAAAGTGTCAATGTCGTCGAACCAGGATTTGTTAATTTCCAAATTGCAGATCAAGTTTATCAAGACTATTTAAAAGAAATAAATAACCATGGTAATCGGTTTGGTTCATCAAAAAAGAAACAGAAAAAAGTCTTAATAGAATTTGTTTCTGCGAATCCAACCGGCCCTCTTCATCTAGGGCACTTAAGAAATGCGGCTGTCGGTGATTCTATATCGCGAATCCTTTTGTTTGCCGGCTACGACGTTGTTAACGAATATTATCTAAATGACTATGGAAGTCAGATTGAACTTTTGGGTGAATCATTACAATCCCGTGTACATGAAATTCTTAGTATTAAAAAAGAGATACCGGAAGGTGGTTACAAAGGAGAATATTTGATTGATTTAGCAAAAAATCTAACTTCAAAAGAAGATAGAGATTTTCTATTAAAATCCAATACCGAATATTTTTCTAATTTTGCTACCGCTTATCTTATCGAAGAAATCAAGAAAGATCTTGGATTACTGAACATATCTTTCGACTCTTGGTTCTCGGAAAAGAAAGATATTCATACTTCTAAGTATCTAAATGAGATTCAAGATACTTTAGATTTAAAAAAAGGAGTATATACAAAGGATAATGCTGAATGGATTAGGACATCCAAGTTTGGCGACAACAATGATTGGGTAATTAAGAAATCTGATGGAAGTTCTACGTATTTTATGAATGATATTGCCTATCACCAAACTAAGTTTAAGAGAGGATTTGATTTAATTATAAATATTTGGGGTGCGGACCACCATAGTCATATTTCACGATTAAAAGCATCTATGAATTTATTATCTAATGATACGAGCAAAATGATATTTATTTTAATACAGTTCGTTAGACTCGTTAGAAACGATGAAGATGTTTCGATGTCTAAAAGATCTGGCACATATACTACAGTCAGAGATTTACTCAGCGAATTTAATAAAGATTTAGTTAGATTCTTAATGATAAGCAGAAGCTCCGATACTCATTTTGATTTTGATCTTGATAAATGCAGGGAAGACTCTGAAGAAAATCCAGTTTTTTATATTCAATACGCGAACGCCAGAATCAATAGCGTACTTCAAAAGAGCCCTTTAAAGAACTTGAATTACAAGAATCTTTCTACGCTTAATGAGGAAAAAGAGATAGCTCTAATAAAAAGATTATTAAATTTCCCAGATATTGTTAACGAGGCGGCCGACAATTTTGCGCCCCACAAAGTTGCCTTTTATCTACAGGGCCTTGCCTCTGAATTCCATGCATATTACAAATCCACCAAGATTCTTGTGGAAGACGATACGGTTGTGAACGGCAGACTTGTCCTTCTCTCATCAATCAAGATAGTTCTTATGAATGGATTAAATTTGCTTGGAGTATCTTCACCGGATAAAATGTAATGGATTTATGAACATCTCGGATTTTTTACAACCACATATAATTTTTTTATCTATATTGGCCAGCTTGGTCCTCTATAAATTCATCGTATTTATTTCTAGGAGTAGTAGTCCCGGACAATTTGACGAAGTGGTTCGTAGAGCCACTAAAAATCCTGAGGGATATACAGACAAGACGATGATTTCAAACACATTTAAAGAATGGTGGGCATTTGTTATTTCTCCTGTCGAAGAAATGTTAATTAAATCCAAAATAGGACCTAATG
>CAJXCX010000032.1:0-7980 GCA_913051685.1 uncultured Spirochaetales bacterium | reverse complement strand
GCCTATACGAAACTTCGCCAACGCTAAACGGTGGAAAATTATAGTGGAGCATGAAAGTTTTTCTTTGTTCGCCCATTAGAGTATCTATTCTTTGTTGATCTTCTTTCGTACCAAGCGTACAGGCCACTAGAGCTTGAGTTTCTCCCCTTGTAAAGAGAGATGAGCCATGCGCTCTTGGTAGTATGTTTATCTCAGAAGATATATTCCGAATATCTGCAAATCCTCTTCCGTCAATTCGCACCTTGTCTTTCATCATCATTTCTCTTACAGCCGATTTTTTGTAAGCTTCAAAAATAGATTTGAAGACTTTCTCGTCGAATTCCTGCTTATCGGATTCCGATGAGTGGCTACTAAGTTTCTCCAGGGTCGAGGAATAAATTTCGTGAATCGAATTGTTTCTTTCTTGTTTAGCTTTAATTCTAATAGATTTTTGAACATCACTTGAAATTAAAGAATGAATTTCCTCTGACACTTTAGAATCAATCTCATTTTCTGGTACTGGTCTTTTAGGGAGGTTGGCAATGTCTCCATCGATTAATTTATTTTGCAAATCTATCAACTTTTTGATGTGATCATGCCCGAACATTAAAGCGGATAAGACTTCGTCTTCCGGAACAACATCAGCGCCTCCTTCAACCATCAATATAGCATCGGAGCTACCAGCTATAATAAAATTCAAATCTGCCTTTTCAATCTCTTCATAGGTCGGATTGCAAATAAGGTTATTATCAACTCTTGCAACTCTAACACCGGCAAGAGGTCCGTCAAAAGGTATATCTGATACGCTCAATGCGGCTGATGCAGCAGTAATGGCTAGAGTGTCAGGCGGATTAACATCGTCGGCAGAATATACCGATATCATGACCTGCGTTGGATAGTTATAACCTTTTGGAAACATCGGCCTAAGAGGTCTATCGGTCAATCTTGAGATTAGTGTTTCCGACTCCGTTGGTCTTCCTTCTCTTTTAAAATATCCACCAGGAATCCTTCCCGACGCAAAAGCTTTCTCCTGGTAATTGACAGTAAGAGGAAGAAAGTCATCCTGTACCGGCTCATCAGTGCTGACTACCGTAGCAAGAATGCTAGTTTCTCCAAGTTGCGCCAACACAGAACCGCTTGCCTGCTTGGCAAGCTTTCCAGTTTCCAGACAAAAAGACTTGTCTCCAACAATTTCAGATACTTTTTTATAGGGTTTCATTTACAACTATCTTCTCAAATCAAGTTTAGCAAGAATATCTAGATATTGATTATTGTCTTTTCTTTTAATATATTTTAGTAATTTCCTTCTTTTTTCAATCATCAACAACAGTCCTCTTCTAGAAGAATTATCTTTTTTAAAAGTTTGAATGTGTTTAGTTAGAATTTCTATTCTTTTGGACAAAATAGCAATCTGCACTTTGGACGAACCAACATCTTTAGGGCTTGCTCCAAATTCATCAACAATAGCTTTCTTGTCTAAAATCAAACTGTAACCTCGCTAATTTTAATAGCTTAATAATTAATCAATTATATCGAAAAATCAAGTAAATTTAAGTATTAATAAAATAACTTCACATGTGAATGTGTATATCTCCCGCATCTATCAAACTTGTTATGGATTAATCCGACTGGTGACTGCTTAATAGTCAAAACGATATAGATATCTTTTTCAAATTCAATTCCTATATCATTTGGTGATTTATCTAAAAGATTTAAGAGAGGAACTTCTTTATGATTTGGACACTCTCTTAAAAGACCAATGAAGGTCGAATTCGTTTCTAGAGTTCTAAAAATATCGTCTATTTTGAAAAAATTAGCCTTGTTGCCCTTAAGGATGGAAAAATAATCATTTGAATCTTTGATATCAAACACTCCACTAGATAATCTTGTAAGATTGCAAACTGTAGCATTTAATCCTAATCTGAGCCCCACGTCTCTAACAAAAGACCTTATATAGGTACCTTTTGAGCATCGCACTTCCAGGTCAAATGTATATTTTCCAATATCATTAACTAATATACTGTAAATTTGCGACACTCTTTCGGGAAGACTAACTTTTTTACCCTTCCTAGCATACTTATATGCACTCATGCCTTCTATTTTAATTGCAGAATACCGTGGTGGCACATACCTGTACTCCCCTTGGAATGATTTAAGTACAAGATTCAATTTATCAAGTCTGATATCGGTTATTTTTGAAACTGCTTCAATGCTACCCGAGATGTCTAGCGTATCTGTTTGTATACCTAAAAGGACCTTGACCTTATATGCCTTTACTTGTTCTTGGACAAATGGAATCAATTTAGTAAGTCGTCCAAAAAATATTACAACAACCCCAGTTGCTAAAGGATCAAGAGTGCCAGAATGCCCAGCTTTGTCTGCATTGTAAAACTTTTTAAGTTTATTAGCAACATACGCCGTTGTTAAACCACAAGGCTTATTAACGATTAGTATTTTGTTCATCTTTAAGTTCAAGAATGATTTTTTCTATTAATAATTCAAGATCTCCGTCAAACATAAATCCAGATGCATTTTTATGTCCACCGCCACCAAATTTATTTGCAAAATCAGAAAGATTATAGTAATTATTGCCCCGCAAACTCGCTTTCCATTTTTGTGGTTCAATTTCTCGTATAAAAATTCCTAGTTCTACGTCAGAATAATTAATAAGAGAATTTGCTATGCCTTCCGAATCCTCCTTGGAAGTACGAGTTTCTCCATAGAAAGAATTTGTCGAGTAACACATGGCGGTTTTGATTTCTTTTTCAAATCTTAAAGTCGAATATATTTTAGTTCGCAGAGCCAATTTCTTAATCTCCCCTGTCTCGAATATTTTATTATTTATTGACTGCAAATCGCCACCTGATTTGATTAGTTCATGGGAAATAAAGAATGCCTCTTCGTTTGAGTTAGAGTTTTTAAAAGATGAAGTATCGGTAATTATAGTCGTTAGAAGACACGTGGCAATATACGAATCTATCAGTCCTTTAAATTCTTTAATGAGACGAAAAATAAGTACTCCTGTGGAGCAGGCTTCCGTATCTATATATAGACTTGCCTCATTTATTTTATTGTTTTCATGATGATCGATTACAACTATGGGTTTTTTCGTATTTATAAAATTTAAATCTATATAATTAGACATATCTGACCCTGTTCTCTCGAAATCGTTTAGGTCCACGATAATAAGTAAGTCAAAGTCCGTGGGTAGAAGATCAACTGAAGTATAAAAACTAGTAGAACTTAAGAAATTAAGATAACTTGGGATGCCATCTCTATTGTAGACAGAACAATCTTTTGATGATTTACCAAGGAAGGCACAAAGAGCCAGCGACGATCCTATGGCATCACCGTCAGGATTATAATGTGAGACTATTAAAATTTTTTTACTATTCTCAACTATATTTTTTATCTGAGATAAACTACAATTTTCCCGTAGCATTTTTCCAACCTAGATAGTCTGACTTGTCTTATCAAAAGTAAAGATTTCTATTTGATCTCCTTGTTTGATATCGTCTGCATTATCAAATCCGATGCCGCACTCAAATCCGTTGGCAACTTCTTTGACATCATCTTTGAATCTTTTTAGAGAAGTAATTGTAGACTCGAACAATACCTCGTCATCTCTTTTGACTCTTATATTATGGCCTCTTATGACCTTGCCATCATTAACGAAACATCCAGCAACCTTACCTTGTTTTGTAAGATTAAATATTTCTTTGATTTCTGCATGACCAATGATTCTTTCTTCAAGAATCGGATCCAAAAGTCCTTCCAATAACTCTTTGATTCTATCTAAAACTTCATAGATTATTTCATATGTCTCATATCTAACTAAAGATTTATCTAGCAAAGCCTTAGTTCTAGATTCAATAGCAGTTGAAAAACCAAGTATCATCGAACTCGTTGACTCAGCAAGCATAAAATCCGACTCGTTAATAGCCCCCACCGCAGAATGTACAATTTTGGCTTTACATTTTTCAGACTCAAAATTATGTAGAGCTGACACCAAAGCATCCAACGACCCTTGGGTATTAGCCTTCACGATAATGGGTAGTTCTTTAATTTGATTTAACTGTAAATCGGAATCGATAAAATCAAGATCTACGGTGTGCACCTTAAAAGCTTTCTCGTCTTCAATTGCAGCTAATCTGTTTCTAATTATGTCTTTAGCTATTTTTTCATTTTTAACAATATTATAAGGTAACCCAGCATCAGGAACACCATTAAGACCTAATATCTCAACTGGAAAAGAGGGGCTTGAAGAATTTAATTGCTGTCCTTCGTCGTTAACCAGGGCACGAATTTTTCCGAAGTTTGTTCCGCAAAGAATTATATCGCCTTTATTGATTTTGCCCTCTTTAGATACAAGTGTTGCAACAACGCCTTTTCCTTTGTCTAGATAAGATTCGAGTATATATCCAGACGAGGGTACTTGATCGTTTGCTTTCAACTCCATCACTTCTGATTGAAGAACAATTAGCTCCAATAATTCATCAATACCAGTTCCATTAAGTGCAGAGACAGAAACAAACGAAGTATTTCCTCCCCAATCTTCAGAAGTCAGTTCATGTTCCGACAGTTGAGTTTTGATTACTTCAATATTAGAATCAGCCTTGTCTATTTTATTTATGGCCACTATTATCGGAACATCGGCTGATTTCGCATGACTTATTGCTTCAACCGTTTGAGGCATTACACCATCATCCGCAGCAACTACAAGTATTACAATATCCGTGACGCTTGCTCCTCTAGATCTCATCGCTGAGAATGCTGCATGACCAGGTGTATCAATAAAAACCAAATCTTTCCCTTTGAACGAGAAGCTGTAAGCCCCAATAGATTGGGTTATGCCACCATGCTCTTTATCTACAACTTTAGATTTACGAATGTAATCAAGCAAAGAGGTTTTTCCGTGATCGACATGACCCATTACGGTGATAATCGGTGGTCTAGTTTGAATATCAGAGTCTTGCCTTACGACTCCTTCCTCAAGAAAAGATTTTTCGTTATAACTATCAACTTCTACATCACAATTAAATTCAGAGGCAACAATAGTGGCTTCATCCGAATCAATTTCGTCTTTAGCGGTCAAACTAAGCCCTAATTCAGATGCTTTTTTAATTACTTCATTGATTTTAATTTTTAGCTTGCTCGCCAAAAGAGAAATAAGAATTTTCTCTTGAATTTTAATCTTATTAATTTTAGGTTTAATCTGGTCTTTGGTTTCTTCTTCTGTGGATCCATTCTGAATTTCATCGGATTGCGAATCTCTTAAATTTCTTGATCTTTTAGGGAAATTATTTGAAATTAAATATTCCTTTCTTCCACCAGGCAATTTAGCTCTTACCGCTTTTCGTAAGACATCCATTGCATCTTCATCAATAATTTCTTGCTTAGAAGGTTTAATTTTCATTTTCTTTTTTGGTTTACCAATTTGAGAGCCCTGGGAACCTTTAGATTCTTTTTTCTTATCTTGTGCTTGACCAGAACTAAATCGAGACCTATCCGACTGTTTACCTAATTTTTCAGTTTTAGACTCTACAGGTTCGGCAGTCTTCTGATCTGACGGCGGAGGAGTGTGAGCTTTTTTAGAATCACTAGGTGCAGATGTATCTTGGGTGTTATCAAGCGTATCTGTTGGCACAGAACCCGCATCTACATCCTTAATGGTAGCCTGACTAGGAGTTTTATCGAGTGTTTCAAGTTCTACAGGGTCATCACCTGTATCGTTTTCAAGTACCGCCTTCTTTTCTTCGATAGGCTTCTTAGGGGCTTGCTTTCTTCGTATTGTAACCGTTACCCCTGTTCTTTTAACTATATCTCTGGGTGATTTTTTATTATTTGAATCTGGAGTTTTATTTGAAAATGCTAATTTAATTTTTTCAGCTTCCTCTTCCGTTATATTGCTCGCCGAGCTTCGTGCAATAATAGACAAGTCTTTACACTTCGCTAAAACATCTTTGATTTCAACTGACATTTCTACGGCTAAATTTTTTAATTTTACTTTGCCCATTGTTAATACTTAAAGCTCCTTATTGTATCTCCTCAGTATTTTGATCCGCATCCTCATCAAGAGCTTCTTCCTCTAAATCAACCTCTTGGTTTCTTAATCTTTCTTGCAGTGCGGCTCGTGCGGCTAATTGGATTTGGGTGACATCCTCATCGTTTACAATTCCAGACGACTCTTTAATTGCAGACGTATCACCAAATGCTATATCTTCTAAAGTATGAAAACCACCGCTAAATAATAAGTTCGCATTAACTTCGGAGACATTTGGAAGGGTTAATAATAATTTAACAACATTCTCTTGTTCTTCTTTTAGTTGCAAGTCGGTTTTCACCGTTATCTCCCAGCCTGTTATGTTAGAAGCTAATCTCACGTTTTGACCTTTCCTACCTATAGTCAATGAAAACTGGTCGGAGTCAACAATTACTTCCATAACTTTTGATGCTTCATCCAGAATAACTTTATTTACTCTCGCCGGAGACAATGCGCTACATGCAAATTTTGCTACGTCAATTGACCATGGAACAATGTCGATTTTCTCGCCTTTCAATTCTTGGATTATATTTTGCACCCTAGAGCCTCTCATGCCTACACATGCACCCACAGGATCAATATCGGAGTCACTTGATGATACAGCGATTTTAGTTCTACCTCCTGGGTCTCTGGAGATAGCCATAATTTGAACTATTCCTTCGTTTATTTCAGGAACCTCCGCTCTAAACAATGCTTCCACAAAGCTTTTGTCAGCTCTGGATATAATTAGTTGAGTACCTCTTTTTTCTTCTTCAATTTTTAATAATACGGCTCTTAATCTATCTTTTGGTTGAAAATATTCCCTGGGGACTTGTTCATCGTATGGAATAATGGCCTCAGTTCTTCCTATATCAACGACAATGGCTCCTCTTGAGATTCTTCTTACGATTCCATTAATAAGTTCGCCTTGTCTATTCCTGAATTCTTCATAGATTACCTTCGCCTCGGCTTCCTTAAGTTTTTGAATAATCTTTTGTCTTGCATTCTGAATTGCAATCCTGCTGTATTTTGGGCTAAGCTTAACGCCTATCTCTTCGTCCATCTGAATATCCGGGTCAAACTTTCTAGCCTCCTCCAGAGAAATCTCCATATCTTCATCGAACACATCATCTACCACCTTTTTGAATTCAAAAAGCTCCAATTCGTTATATTCATTAAATTGACATTCCAAATCTTTATATGACGGATCGGTTTTTAATAATTTATGTGCTGCAGAAACAACGGACTCATTGACCGCCTCCAATATTATTTCCCTATCAATACCTTTATCTTTTGAAACAGACTCTATAACACGCCATAGTTCAGTACTCATTAACGATTCTCCTTATAAATTTAAATTCGCCTTCTCGATATTTGCATACTTAATTGTATATAATTCTCCGCTATCGTTTATATTAATATGATCCTCTTTTACCGACTCAACTTGTCCTATGAACACATCCCTCTTCCCTTCGTATGGCACTGAAAGTTTGATTTTCACTTTTTTCCCCTTGTGTTGTACAAAATCAGAAATCGATCTCAAAGGTCTTTGCGGTCCTGGTGATGATACTTCGAGCAAATACGACGAGTCGATTAAATCATCAATATCAGTGGTGCCATTAACTATTTTATTGAATTGAACACAGTCGTCGATATTAATTCCACCAGGCTTGTCAATATATACCACTAATTTTAACGCTGGTGGCGAGTTCAAAAAATGCACATCGATTAATTCGTAATCATTCTCAACACACATGGCATTCAATAAATTTACTATTTGTTGCTTGAAATTTCTTTCCAAATTCTCTTCCTCATAAAAAAGAAGCGGGGCATGCCCCGCTTCTCTTTAATTAGTACTAATCATAACATTTGGGTTAAACTATGCAATCTCCCCGGCAAAGGTCAATTCCAATTTTCTCAATTTCTTAATTCGGTCTCTGACATGAGCCGCTTCTTCAAATTGCAACTTCTTTGAAAGT
>CAJXCX010000031.1:0-7981 GCA_913051685.1 uncultured Spirochaetales bacterium | reverse complement strand
GAAGCATCAACTCCTTCAAACTCATAACCTTCATTTTCTAATTCTTTAAGTTGGTTCAAAATTTGGGCTATGTGTTCATCCGATACTTTGCCAATATTTAATTCTTTTAGTTTGTATTGAATGCTGCTCTTTCCTGCAAGATCGGAAACCAACACTCGCCTATGGTTTCCTACTAAACTTGGCTCTACATGCTCATAAGTCAAACTGTTTTTGACAATAGCGCTTACATGTATGCCACCTTTATGGGCAAAGGCACTCTTTCCAACAAACGGCAGCTTGTCATTCTTCGGTAAACTTGCCAAATCATTTATATAGTTGGAAACGGAATAAAGATGTTGTAGGTTGGAGCCCGGAATGCAATCAATACCCATTTTTAAATTTAAATTTGCAATTATTGAGCACAGGTTGGCATTACCACATCGTTCACCGTATCCATTTATTGTTCCTTGAACTTGAGTTGCTCCAGAGATAACTGCCTGCAAAGCATTGGCAACTCCTAAATCGGAATCATTATGAGCGTGGATACCAAGAATACATTTTTTATTTATTTTCCTTGCTGCTGCTACTATTTTTTTGATTTCCCACGGAGTGGAGCCCCCATTGGTATCACACAGAACAACACCGGCTGCCCCAGAACTTAGGGCTATCTCGAGGCATTGAACAGCATATTCACTGTTAGCCTTGTATCCATCAAAGAAATGCTCGGCATCAAAAAAAACCTCATCAACTCTTTGCGAGAGATACTCAACAGAATCGGAGATTAATTCTAAGTTTTTTTCATTAGTTATTCTTAGAGCTTCGGATACATGAAAGTCCCATGTTTTTCCCACAATCGTAATGGCGGATGTATTTGCATTGAGTAGCGATTGTATATTGGTATCCTGACTACATTTTTCTTTTGCTCTTCGTGTACTTCCAAAAGCTACTATTGTTGAATTTTTGTATCTTTCGTTTTGGACCTTCTTAAAAAATCCTTCGTCTCTATTGTTTGAACCTGGCCAGCCACCTTCAATATATCCTACTCCAAGCTCATCAAGTTTGTGGCTAACTCTTATTTTGTCTTCTATAGAAAAGGATACTCCTTCACCCTGTGTTCCATCCCTAAGTGTTACATCATATGCTACGACTTTTTTTGACATCTAATCCAATTTAAATTCCTTGTGGAGTGATTTAATTGCAACCTTGCATTTACTCTTGTTGATTACGCAAGATATTTTGATTTCTGATGTCGTTATCATGCTAATGTTAATTTTTGATTTTGAAAGAGATTTGAACATTCTTGTTGCAATTCCCGTATGGGTTTTCATACCTGCTCCAATAATAGATACCAGTGCAATTTTTTCATCTTTGATTAATTCGCGATATCCAAGTTTAGATTTGTTCTTTTCTAGGATTCTAACGGTTTTATTTAAATCTTCTTTAGGAATAGTAAAAGTTAAATCAGTTTTTCCATCTGTACTTATGTTTTGCACAATCATATCAACAACGATTCCAGCTATACCTATAGGTTCAAAAATTCTAAATGCAATACCAGGCCTATCCTCGATTCCAATGATGGTTATTTTAGATTGTTTTAGATCATGGGTAACGCCCCTTATAATATTTTTCTCCTTGATAGGAATTAACTTTTCATCCATAACCCAAGTTCCTCTTTCTGAAACGCTCTTCGTTGATTTGACATGCAATTTAATCTTTAAATTGTTGGCATACTCAACCGCTTTTGCTTGTAAGACCTTCGACCCCAAACTCGACATCTCAAGCATTTCTTGATACGAAATATAATTAATTTTTTTTGCTCCTTTGTAAAGTTTTGGATCTGTTGTATAAATTCCATCTACATCATCTTTGAGTAGTTCGCAATGAGATGCATTTAAGGCCGACGCTAGCGCCACTGCGGTTAAATCTGAACCACCTCTTCCTAGCGTAGTAATATCGTTTTTTGAATTTATTCCTTGAAATCCAGGAACGACAATAACATAACCTTTTCTGAGGTATGTTTTTATCTTAGCAGCTCCGACTGAAATAATTGTGGCTTTAGTATGTAAATCGTTTGTAATTAAACCCAATTTTGATGGGTCAAGCGATATTGCTTTAACTCCAACCTCTGAAAGCGCTATAGCAACCAAGCCAGCAGAAACTTTTTCTCCTGTAGAAACTACCTGATCGTATTCTCTTTCGTTTGGAATGTTGGCAATGTTCCTAGTTAACCCATGAAGCCTATCAGTTTCACCTGCCATTGCGGAAACTACTACAACTACTGATTTCTTTTTCTTTCTTAATGTGGAGATATTTCTTGCAATATCTTTGATTTTTTTTACATTTGCTACACTGGTTCCACCATATTTTTGAACTATCAAATCCATTTATTTACTTCCTTTAATTAATATCTCCCTTTGATTTATATTATCCTTTATAAAATTAAAATAAATATCTATTGTTCTATCGGCTTCATTCAGAAATAAATCCTTATAACGATTGGCCCATTCAACTATTATCAGATTCTTTCTCTGGTTTAATATTTCAAAAAAACCAATCTGCTCTAGTTCCTCAATGCTATTGACTCTATAAAAGTCAAAGTGGTATATCTTAAAATTGTTATTGGATTCATATACGTTGAGAGTTAGGAAGGTGGGACTACTTACAGTGTCAAGGATATCAAGATGATCTCCTAAGAACCTAACAAATTGCGTCTTCCCAGATCCTAGTTCGCCGTTTAATAATA
Source organism: uncultured Spirochaetales bacterium (assembly GCA_913051685.1). GTDB lineage: Bacteria > Desulfobacterota_D > UBA1144 > UBA1144 > UBA1144 > UBA1144. The sequence goes on along the minus strand of CAJXCX010000031.1, from coordinate 5,259 downwards.
AAATCGTCCCTTCTCTGACTATCTTTGAAACTTCCAAAGAAACTTTATTGGTACCATTTATAGAGCATACTCTTGAGTTAAGCATTCGATATTACATCTAATTCTATATTTGTATTTGAGTTTTCTTCAATGGTCGAAATAGTTTTAGGTAATATTTTTATTATCTCGGAAGCTAAAATACCTCTCTTAGAATTCTTTACAGAAATTATATCTCCAGCTTTTCCATGGGCGAAGATTCCTAAAATGGTTGAATCTATAGTTGAATATCCCTGAGCAATAAAACTGGCGATAATTCCGGTCAAGCAATCGCCCATTCCGCCCGTTGCCATTCCTTCATTGCCAGAACCATTGATATAAAATTTGTTTTTGGGTGATGCAATAATTGTTCTATATCCTTTTAAAACGGTGATTGCGTTAGTCTTGGTAGAAATTTCTTTTGCTATATTAATTCGATTTTCCTGAACATCTTTTATAGTCGTATTGGCTAATCGTGCCATTTCTCCAGGATGTGGTGTTATTATTACGTCCTTCCTGCTCCTTTTTAAAATATTTAGATTTCCAGAAACAACGTTGAGACCGTCAGCATCGAGAATTATAGGACAATCGAAAAAATTTATCGATTCTCTAACTACGTCTAGCAGTCCCGCCCTGTTGCCCATTCCGGGGCCTATTACAACTGCGGATGGTTTTTTGGTTAATCTTTTTTTTACTTCTTTAATGAAAAACTCTTCATTCATTGTCGAACCATCACTAGAATTAGGGATCTCAATAAAAATCGACTCGGGAAATTTCTTTTTTAATGCATTGCTTATGCATTTTGGTATACACAAGGTTACTAGGCCACATCCAGATTTGTATGCGGATAGCCCCGCTATGCTTATTGCCCCCGACATATTTCTTGATCCACCTATAACAAGAACGTGCCCGAAGCTACCTTTGTTAGCGGACTTATTTCTTGCTTTGAAGAAATTATTAAAGAAATTATCATCGACAAAGAAATTATTTAATTTATTCGACAATTCAATTGGAGTAGCAAGTTTAACCAGATGAATTTTCTTACTGTATTTATATCCGGGATCAGTTAAAAGACCAGGCTTTACAAAATCAAAAGTTATTGTTAAATCGGAATTCATACAAGCTCCATATGCTAAACCTGTATCAGCATTTAAGCCTGATGGTATATCTAATGAGCAAATGGGAATTTTTGTTGAATTAATTCTGTTTATCAAGTTACTTACTTCTTTTGTAAGGTCTCTATTGAGGCCAACTCCAAATAATGCATCTATTATAAGATCAAACTTTTTTAAATTTAATCCCTTAGGGCTTCTTATGATTTTAATTTTTAGTTTTTTGACTATATTGAGATTTTCTAAGTAATCAGATGACCTCTTTTTGGAATTATTGATTGTTAATATTTCGCATTTGAGGCCATAGATACGGAGATATTTTGCTACTACTAATCCATCGCCACCGTTATTGCCGGTACCAACGACAAGAAGAACATTCTTGGGTCCGTATTCTTTCTTTATTATCTCGAAACACTTAAAGCCTGCTATCTCCATTCGCGTTTTACTAGGAATTTTATATTTTGAAGTTGATAACAAATCAATTTCTTTTATTTGGTCAACTGAAGCTAACTTCATATTTTAAATCATAAACCATCGAAATTCGCATTCAATAGTAATCTGACATTGAATTCAATCTAATCCTTGGGGATAATACCTCTTAGTCCCAGGGATAATACCTCTTAGTGATGTTAGACAGGAATCAATCATTTCTTGAATCGTTTAGTTTTGGAATATTAGGCTTTTCAAAATTTCTACAAACAGAACTTTCAAATTCTCCAAAACTAATCAATCTTGAAGTGACAAAGCTTTGCAATGCTAGGTGTGATTTTTGTGATTATTGGCAAACAAAACATGAGGAAAGATTGGATGACTATACAAACGTAATAGATAAAATTGGGCCGCTTGTTGTAATGATAACCGGTGGCGAACCAATGCTCAGAAAAGATATTGTAGACATTGTAAGGCAAGTCAAGTCGGCGTCATTTTTTACGTACACTGGAATAATCACCAAAGGAGATTTGCTAGATTTGAACAAAGCAAAACAGCTTTACAATGTAGGCCTAGATCAAATTTCCATTTCGCTTGATTTTTTAGGAGATAGGCATTCTGTCAATAGAGGTGTGGATGGGTTATGGGATCATATTTCTTCCTTGGTACCACTCATTTCTTCTGAGCTCAACAAAACCATATCTATTAACACAATAATTATGGATGAAAATTTATATCAAGTTGTCGATATGGCAAAAAGAGCAAGGGAATGGGGTGCCAATATATCTTTTAGTTCGTACTCAAACATGAAAGCCAATAATGATGAGCATCTAATTAAGGATCAAACAAACGAGGTAGAAGATGTAATCAATCAGCTTATATCTTTAAAAAAAGAATGGGGTGACACTATAGTATCAAGCGACTATTACTTGAATCAAATACCGCTTTTCTTTAAAAATGGTTATGGGCCAAAGTGTAATGCTGGTCGTTCTATGCTAACCGTTACTCCAGACGGACACGTTAAACGATGTTCTGAAATGCCAGCGGTTTGTTACTATACGGAATACGATTCGGAGTTCTTTACGGATACGAAATGCAACACTTGTTGGTTTGGATGTAGGGGAGAAACACAGGCCCCAACATTTGCCAAAGCCAAAGAGTTGTTAGGGCTCTAACCATCTTCTTCCCATGAAGTTCCATCTTCGGCATCTATTAGTCTTACGCCAAGTTTTTTTGCTTCCAATCTGAGATTATCAGCTTTTTCCCAATTTTTAGCCTTCCTTGCGCTATTTCTTTCTAGAATTATTTTTTGAATTTGCTCCTCATTAAAATTTCTATTAGATGATTTTTGTAAATCTATGTCATTCTTAATTTCATCTCTCCAGCCATGAATCCCCATTGTTTCTTCAAACTCTTCTATTAAATCAAGATTTGATATCGTAAGAATTCCTTCGTTTATATACTTAAAATAGTATCCGATAGCTTGGGCGGTATTAAAATCGTCGAGCATAGAACTAATCCATGATTCCCTAAACATACTTGCCTGTTCGTTTGTATCCTTATTGATAGAAATTTTCTTGTTGATATTTATAAGCGTCCTTCGGATTTCTTCCAGTGCTTCATTCGAAAGACTCACAGGCGTTCTGTAGTGATGAGTTAGAAAAAATACTCTTATAATATTTTTATTCCATACCTTTAATGCGTCTTGAATATTAACTATATTCCCAACAGATTTAGACATTTTTTCATTGTTTATGCTAATTAGGCCATTATGAATCCAATAGTTTGCAAATTTCTTATTCGATATACATTCAGACTGAGCTATTTCGTTTTCGTGATGGGGAAATATCAAATCCCTACCTCCTCCATGGATATCAAAGGTGTCTCCCAAGTACTTTGTACTCATTGCGGAACATTCTATGTGCCAACCAGGCCTCCCATCTCCCCATGGACTTTCCCAAAAGGGATCACCTTTCTTTGCCGATTTCCATAAAGCAAAATCTAGCTCATTTCTTTTGTTGGGATTAGCTTCTAGTCTTGTATTTGAAAGCATTAGATCCGTGCTCTGATTAGAAAGATTTCCATAATGTGGAAATTTACTAATATCATAATAAACTTCTCCATCCACAACATATGCATAATCGAGAGCAATAATTTTTTCTATGAGGTCTATGATTTCGTCGATGTTTTCTGATACGCAGGGCTGAAAATCAGGATCTATACATCCCAAGTTCTTAATATCTTGAAGATATTCTATTTTATATTTATTGGCTACTTTCTCTGCCGATATACCTTGCTCAGCCGCTTTGGTAATTATTTTATCGTCTACATCTGTAAAGTTTCTTACGTACGTGGTTTGATAACCCAAAAATTTTAAGAATCTAACTATCGAATCGAAAACGATTGCGGATCTTGCGTGACCCATATGAGAACTGCTGTAAACTGTTGGCCCACAAACGTATATGCCTACTTTATCAGGAACTAATTCTTTGAAGATTTCTTTTTTGTTGTTTAGCGAGTTGTAGATATGTAATTCATAATCCATTAAGATAGTTCTTCTCCACCATCAACCCGAATGATATTCCCCGTTATCCAATCTGCCCCTGGATGGGATAAGGCTATTATGCTTCCAGAAATATCTTCGGTAAGTGTAAGTCGATTGCTGGGATTACTTCTTAATGCCCCTTCGATAATTCCTTCATTGCCAGGAATTTTCTCGAGAGCGGGAGTTAGGGTAACTCCGGCACAAAGAGAGTTGGCCGTTATTCCTGTTGGAGCCAATTCAACTGCAAGTTGTCTAATGTGAGATTCAAGCGCAGATTTAGCTGCTGATACTGGCCCATAAGTCGGCCAAATTTTTCTACTACCAGCACTAGTCATGGCATATATCCTGGCCTTGGGGCTAAACAAAGATCTTGAATGGGCACCTTGGACCCAATAAACAAGGGAGTTTGCCATAACATCTAAGGTCATATCCATATTCTTTTGAGTAACATTCTTATCGATGTCGCTTGATACGTATGGTTTTAAAGAGCCAAAGGCTAGCGAATGTAAAAGTATTTTGATTTTCTTCTCAGAATTACCTACGAGTTCTATTGCCTGGTCTAAGGTTTCTTTTCTTTTATTTTCATCTGCTGCATTTATGTTGAAAAATTTTACCTTTACATTGTTGCTTTCAATATAGGAAACAACTTCTTCAACATTTTTCATTGTATTTTTTCTGTCGAGATGAATACCAAGAATGTTGACTCCATACTCTGAAAGTTTTTTCGATACTTCGGCTCCAAATCCACTGGATGCTCCTAAAATTAAAGCCCAATGTCCTTCAAGCCAATTGTCAATTTTCATATTATCTCCCAAGTCTTATTCGATTATTTAATAGAGAGTTTACGCATTACAAACTTATATTCAAGGTATTATTAAATTCATAAATGAAAACAAATAATATAGAAATGATAACGATAGGAGAAGAATTATTATGTGGAATAACACGAGATAATAATTTTTTTATGTTAGCCCAAGAGGTTTTCGCAATGGGGTTGAAAATCAATTATCATCAATGCGTTGGTGACTCAAAGGCCGATATTCTTTCTGCGCTTAAAATTGCAAACTCAAGATCTAAGTATGTTTTGCTAACCGGAGGACTTGGTCCTACCGTGGATGATTTAACACGTGAGGTGGCTTCGGAATACTTTGGTAAGAA
>CAJXCX010000030.1:0-8362 GCA_913051685.1 uncultured Spirochaetales bacterium | reverse complement strand
CATGGTCTCCCACTCCTTCAACTACAGCAACAGCTCCGCTATTTCTAACACAAATCCTTTCTCCTGCATAACCCGCAGCATAGAAGCGACCCCCTGTAGCTCCATATAAGACTGTATTTCCAACTATAGAGTTGCCTTCCGTCAAATAATTAGATTCTCTATCGGGATAGATAACGATTTTTCCTCCATGCATTGATTTTCCTACATAGTCATTAGCCTCCCCCTCGAGAGAGATTGACACTCCATTGATTAAATATCCTCCGAAGCTTTGTCCAGCAATACCTTTAAAATTAACTTTTATAGTTTCTGCCGGTAGTCCTCTATTGCCATATTTTTTAGCTATAGCTCCAGACAAAATAGCACCCACGGTTCTATCAGTATTTCGAATAGGCAAATCAACAGATTTCTTTTGCAACTTATCGATACTCGATTCACAAAGATCAAGTATCTTATAATCAATTGGCTCTTCGTCTCTACTGTTTCTACTTAAAGTTCTTCTTCTCGGCTTAGTATTTGATGGATCCGGGTCTGCTATAAGTTTCGATAAATCTATATTATTCGTTTTTTGGAAATCTATATTAGATTTAATCTTTATTAGTTCGGTTCTACCAATAATCTCATCAATTGATCGCACCCCAATCTTAGACAAAATTTCTCTTACATCGTTAGCTATAGCATAAAGATAGTTGACAGCCTCATCGGGAACACCAGGAAATTTTTTTCTCAATTCGGGTTTTTGAGATGCGATACCAACGGGACATGTATTTAGATGACACTGTCGGGCCATTACACAACCTAAAGCTACAAGGACTGATGTTCCAAAGCCGTATTCATCCGCTCCCAATATTGCTGCAACAACAATATCGAAACCTCTCTGGAATCCCCCATCTACGCTAATCCCTACTCGTCCCCTCAAATCATTCATAACTAAAACCTGTTGTGTTTCTGCTAAACCCATCTCCCAAGGGATGCCTGCGTGTTTAATTGACCCCAATGGAGAAGCTCCTGTCCCCCCTTCGCTTCCACTTATTTGTACATAATCCGCATATCCTTTCGCAACACCCGCGGCTACCGTTCCCACACCAACTTCTGAAACTAGCTTAACGCTTACTCGAGCACTTGTGTTCGCATGTTTTAAATCGTAAATAAGCTGTGCTAAATCTTCTATGCTATATATATCATGATGTGGAGGTGGTGAGATTAAACCTACTCCGGGAATCGAGAATCTTTGTGATGCTATTTCCTCACTGACTTTTGGCCCGGGAATTTGACCTCCTTCGCCTGGCTTTGCTCCCTGCGCCATTTTTATTTCAATTATTTCTGCTGAAGCTAAATACTCCGGGGTTACACCGAATCTTCCTGAAGCAACTTGTTTTATAGCGCTGTTTCTCCAGCTTCCATCTTCGTCTCTTGTAAATCTACTTGAATTTTCTCCACCTTCTCCACTATTGCTTTTTCCACCAATCTTATTCGCCGCAATTGCAACCGCTTCGTGGGCCTCAGTGCTTAATGCCCCATGAGACATAGCTCCCGTTCGAAATCTTTTTAGTATGTCCTCAACTTTTTCTACTTCATCAATGGATATCTCTCCCAATGATTTAAATTCAAATAAATCCCTAATCATTGACGGGGGTCTGTTCTCATGTAGGGATACAAAGTTCTTATAGTCATCATGAGATGAAGTTTGTGATACCTTTCTTATAGCTTGAAATATCAAAGGATTGAAGAAGTGGTACTCTCCATCTTTTCTGAAACGATATATGCCTTCTTCTTTAAGTTTTTCCTCGGTTTTTGCTTTAAATGCATTAGAGTGAAAAATCAAAGTATCAGTTTCGAAATTACTTATTGAAACCCCTCCTATTCGACTAACTGTTCCAGGAAAATACGTATTTGTTGTTTCTGTATCAATCCCTACTATTTCAAAAATCTGCGATCCGGTATAGCTTGCTACAGTGCTAATGCCCATTTTAGACATAATCTTCAATACTCCTCGTTCGAGAGCTAATTTGTAACTCGATAAAGAATCCCCAGTGTTTTCATCAAATTTTTTCATCCAATCTTCCACGCTTGCAAAAGCAAGATAAGGGTTTACGCACGATGCTCCATAGCCCAATAAACAACAAACCTGATGGTCCTCTCTAACTTCACCAGATTCAACAACAATCGAGACCTTCATTCTTTTGCCTTGAGAAATTAATTCATGATGGATTGCGCTAACTGCAAGCATAATAGGAATCGGAGCCTTAGTTTTGGATACTTTTTTATCAGACAAGAGAAGAACCTTCGACCCCTTGTCCACTTCTTTGATAGATTTCTTTACAATCTTTTCTACCGAAGATTTGAGATCATTTTTTTTGGATACAGAGAATAAAGTATCTATAATAGAAGTTTTAAATTTCTTTGATTTAAGAGTTCTAATCCAACTTGCTTCTTTGTCCGTAATTATTGGAGAATCAAAATAGAAAAATTCTTCTTTGGAATTAATAGAATCAAAAAAACTGGTTTTATCTCCCATAAGAACCCTTAAAGACATCACGCTTTCTTCTCGATACGGGTCTATTGGGGGATTTGTAACTTGTGCAAATCTTTGTTTAAAATAAGAAAATACTGACTTGGGTTTTGATGACAAGGCAGATATGGGAGTATCATCCCCCATGGATCCAATTGGCTCTTTTCCTGTCAAACTCATTGGCTCTACCAACTTTTCTAAATCTTCCAAGGAATAGCCAAATACCTTTTGTAAAGTTAATATCTGATTCTCGGGCATGTTAGAGGGATTCTCTTTCGATGGATTTTGTGATGAGATTATATCTGATATTCTATGAAATTTCTCAGATGTCCACTTCGTGTAATCAAAAGATTTTGAAAGATGATTTTTAATCTCATTATCAAAGAGGAGAACTTTGCTTTGCGTGTCTACAGCTAAAATCTTTCCGGGACCTACACGACCAGATCTTAGTACCTCTCTTGGGGGGACATCAACTATACCTATCTCGGAGCCCAAAATTATCAAATTATCCTTCGTAATATGATAACGAATTGGTCTTAAGCCATTCCTATCAAGAGCTGCGCCAACATATCTTCCATCGGTAAACACGATTGCCGCGGGTCCATCCCAGGGTTCTGTAATACACGAACTATATTCATAAAAAGATTTTAATTCATTACTCACACTGGGGTCTTTTTCATATGCTTCAGGTACAAGCATGCAAACGGATTGTAAGATATCTCTACCAGATAAGGTTAAAAGCTCTAATGCGCTATCCAAATCAGAGGAATCGCTTCCATTGGGAGCAATAAAGGGTTTAATCATGTCAATATCTTTACCCCACACTTTGGACGTAGCAGAGTCTTCTCTCGCTTTCATCCAATTCTTGTTCCCCATTAAAGTATTGATTTCCCCATTATGCCCAATCCGCCTATATGGATGTGCCAACTTCCAATCAGGAAAGGTATTTGTACTATATCGCTGATGGAATACAGCTATGCTTGTCTTAAAATTTGGGTTTCTCAAATCAAGATAGAATTGATCAAGTTGATGTGCTATCAACATACCCTTATAACAAATAGTTCTCGAGGAAAACGAGCAACAATAGAGATTTTGGATACCATCTCTTAGAGCTTTATTGTCGATAATCTTTCTTGTTAAAAAAAGATCTCTTTCGAATTTGTCCTGATTAGCCAGCTTTTTAGGAGAGACAAAGAACTGATATATAGCAGGAAGTGCATCTAGTGCTTTTTCCCCTAAAACTGAAGAATCAATTGGAACTTCTCTAATCGCCAAAAGTAATAGTCCTTTTTTTGAAATGCTATCTTTAATTATTTCAAGACTTTTGTGATGGCTAATTGCAGCTTCTTGGGGCATAAAGAACATGCCAACACCCAAATTTCCAAGAGAAATATTGTTAATATTATTAGCTGACAGAAATTCATCAAAAAGCTCCAATGGCAATTGAGTTAAAAGGCCAGCTCCATCACCAGTCTTTTGATCACTTCCAGTAGCACCCCTATGGGTTAGGTTAATAACCGCTTGAATGGCCCTTTTTAGCACTTTATTTGTTCTTGTACCATCAATACCTGCAACAAAGCCAACACCGCAAGAATCATGTTCAAACTCTTTTTCGTACAATAATCTATTTTTTTTCATCATTTCCTATAAATTTCAAGTAGAAAGTATTATATAGTTGCGCTATGTAACTATCAAATTCAATACCTTTTAAAAATTAGCGATATCCATGGTTTTTGTATAAATTTTGAATATAAAGCTAATCGATTTTGATTTCCAAGATTGATAAACTTTTTTTCCTTTTCACAGTTAAAACCTGAAATAATAAGATGCCCATTTGGCTTAACTAGATTTGAGATTGTTTTAAAATTGCCAGGTATAAAATTGCCAGAGATGTTCACCGCGACCAGATTGAATTGACAGTCTAATAGGTGAATCTCTTCGTCTGTTAAAGATACGGCTAGAGGAAGGTGTCCAAAATTTGATAAAATATTCTGTCTTGCTTCCAGCAATACATACGGATCAATATCAATTGATTTTATTTCTTTATACTTTAATTTCAATAGAAGGATGGTGATGATGCCCGATCCACAGCCTAGATCTAATGCGGTCGAATTCTTTTCTTTTTTTTTATCAATCGACATTATGGCATCTATGGTTAATTTTGTAGTTAGATGATTCGAACCAAATGACGACCCTTTGTTGAGAAAAATCGTTATTGTTTCTTTCGAGTCTGTTGAATCAATTGTAACTTCTAAATCTTGTGGTCTTTCCTCAATATAAGGCTCAAAGGTTTTCATATATTTAAAATTACATTAATATAATATTTTGAGAATGAAAAAAAATATTCCGGTAGTATTAAGCATCGCTGGATCAGATTCGGGTGGTGGCGCAGGAATCCAAGCTGACATAAAAACGCTAAATACAATGAAAGTTTTTGCTGCAACCGCAATTACTTGTATAACAGCTCAAAACACTAAAGAAATAAGGAAAATCAGTAAGGTTTCGGCAAATCTTGTTGAAGAGCAAATATTATCAGTTAAAGAAGATTTTGAAATATCAGCTGTAAAGATAGGAATGCTATACGATAAAGAGATAATGCTAAGAGTAAGTAGATGTATAAAACTACTGAAAGATATACCAATAATAATTGACCCTGTAATGATATCCAAATCGGGTGATTATTTATTAAAACCTTCAGCGATAAACTTCTTCAAAAAGGAAATCCTTCCTAAGGCATGGCTGGTAACACCCAATTTGCATGAAGCATTAAATTTATCCGGGATGCAAAGCATCGAAGATGAAAAAGATATTCGAAATTGTTGTGTAAAACTAAGGCAATTTGGGGCAAAGAATATTTTAATTAAAGGCGGTCATTTGAAGCATACAAAAGAAATCGTAGATTATTTATTTCATAATAACAGGATATACAAATTTACTTCACGTAGATACGATACAAAGAATACGCATGGTACGGGCTGTACCCTGTCCGCTGCAATTTCTGGTAATATAGCTAAAGGTATGCATTTAATTAAGGCGACAAAAGAGGCCAAAAAATTTGTCGATAAGGCAATAAGAAATTCCCTAAGAATTGGCAGTGGCCATGGTCCACTGAATCATTTTCCATAAGGAGATAGATATGAGTTACGAATTAATAGACGGGAAATTAGTTGCAAGCAAAATAAGAGAAGAGATTAAAGACCGAGTTGCGGAGATTAAGAATAAGCACTCAAAAATTCCTGGATTAGCGGCAATTCTTGTTGGAGATGATCCCGCCTCAGAAATATATGTTAGGAACAAGAGGAAGGCGTGTGAAGATGTCGGAATATATTCAGAAGAACACAAACTTTCGGGCGATATAGCACAGGAAGATTTGCTAAAATTAATTAATCATCTTAACGGCGATGAGAACATCAATGGAATTTTAGTTCAACTTCCACTGCCAAAACATATTGACGACTCTACGGTTTTAAACTCAGTCTCACCAGAAAAAGATGTTGACGGATTCCATCCTATTAATGCAGGTCTTTTGTTCGAAGGTAAACCTAGATTTATCGCTTGCACACCCCATGGAATAATCAAAATGCTGGAATTTTACAATATAGACATCGAGGGAAAAAATGCAGTTGTTTTAGGGAGAAGTAATATTGTGGGTAAACCAGCTTCGATGTTACTTCTTCAAAAAAATGCAACTGTTACAATTTGTCATTCAAGAACAAGAAATTTAGATAAAATCTTAAAATCAGCCGATTTGATAGTTGCTGCTATAGGAAGGGCTAAGTTTGTCACACCTAAAATGGTTAAAGAGGGTTCTGTAATTATCGATGTAGGTATCAATAGGCTTGACGATGGAAAATTGGTGGGTGATGTAGATTTTGAAAATGTAAAAGATATCTCGAGCTATATAACACCAGTACCAGGCGGTGTAGGGCCAATGACAATAACCATGCTTTTGTGGAATACGGTATCATCTCTAGAGCAATCAGTTAGTTAGATGCTTCACGATATAATTACCATCTTTATCGTTCCCATCAAAAAGTAACCTAACTGATGGATGACTGAATGGTTCTTTGGAATTATCACGTTCCAAATTCTGCTGAGAAACGTATGCGATGTAAGTAGTTTTATCATCATTCTCCGCCAAAAGATGATAAAAGGGTTGATTTTTGTCTGGTCGTCTATCTTCAGGAATCCTTAGATACCACTCTTCATTATTATTGAAAGTGGGATCAACATCGAAAATGATTCCCCTAAAAAAGAATTTCTTATGCTTTACAACTTGTCCTAGTTTAAACTTAGCTACATCTTGGACCATAAAAGGAAGGATATCTCCTCACCGTATTTTTTCAATATCAACATTTTCCAGTTTAGAGATTCTCTGATTCGATAAATTTTTAGAAATCTCCATCAAAGATTTATTTAGGATAGGGTGTACAAATGCAGGGTTTAAATCCATAATGGGAAAAATAACGAACGCTCTTTTATGAGCTCTTGGGTGTGGGACTTGAATTCTAACCTCGTCCAAAATTATAGAATTATAAAATATAATATCTATATCTATTATTCGTGGCTTGTTCAACTCAGATAAAACCCTGCCCATTTCGCTTTCTATTTTTTTTAACTTCTCAATAAGTTCTAGCGGGGGGAAATTTGTCTGTACTTCAATTGCAATGTTAAGAAAATTGTCCTGCTTCTGAACGTTTAAAGGTTCGGTTTCGTAAACACTCGATATAGAGTCGATTGTCACAATACTGCTAAGGCGAGAGATAGCATTTTTAAGATTTTCAATCTTGTTTCCAAGATTTGTCCCGATTGATAGATAAACTAGATTCATTGTTTTATTGTAATTTATTTTTTTGACTTGTTAATTGTTTCTGTTTATCTTCACATTATGGCTCGGAAATTAAAAAAACTTTCAATCGCTGAAACAAAAAAATTAGCTCCAACATGGAGTGTAAAAAGGAATCAATTATATAAGAAGTTTATTTTTTCAAACTTTTCGGATGCTATGGCATTTATAGTTCAAATTGGGATAGAAGCCGAAAAGCTTAATCATCATCCAGCAATAAATAACATATATAACAAGGTAGAAATTTATTTATCTACACACAACGTTGGTGCTATTACAAAACTAGATATACAATTGGCTAACAACATTGATGATCTCTAAGTAATTTTATAATTGTCATCATCAACATCAATTACTTCATCTTCTTCATGGCTATCATTAACTTGATCGCTTTTGGTAACAACCAATTTCCTATATGTTCTAAACAGAAAATATACTAACAGTAGAGCTCCGAAGCCAATACCAAAAACAATAAAGAGCGCTATTAATATAATTGCGCTTAGCACAGAGGAAATAGTTAGTTTTACATTCTTAAACATTCTTAATCATTTTCTTTGTTTTCGTTTTTGTTGCCTTTTCTGCTTTTTTAGTTTTCTTCTTTTCACTTTTTCTTTTCCTGCAATTACCTTATCCAGATTCTTTTTAGGAGCATTATCATTCTTTGGCTCCTCACCGTCAGAATCTATTATAGAAGTATCATCTGAATAGTTTACTTTATCTGTCTGATTTTTCTCTCTTTCAAGCTCATCAATCTCCTCAGATGAAATAGGTTCCACTTCAAAGAATCTTTTTAGTGCTTCGAAATTAAATCTCTCTAACATCATTTGAAACATTTCAAATCCTTCTCTTTTGTATTCATCCAATGGTCTCTTTTGTCCATAAGCCCTAAGGCCAACACTTTCTCGAAGATAATCCATATTAAGCAAGTGGTCCTTCCATGCCATATCCAGAGTTGTGATTAAAATAAATTTGGATATCGGTTGATACAAAGTGGCGAGAGAGGATAT
>CAJXCX010000029.1:0-8366 GCA_913051685.1 uncultured Spirochaetales bacterium | reverse complement strand
GAAAAATATATCATTAGGTATTAGCAATTCAAAAAGACATTACTATTATGTATCTTATTATCTTATGGGTTCTAGTTCCGCTCAAAGGAGAATTAATCAACTTATAAAATCGATTAATTATCATAACAAGAAGTATTATCTAGACGATAATCCCGAGATAAGTGATTCTGAGTTTGATTTACTTTTGGGAGAGCTAAAGAAACTTGAAAAAGAGAATCCCGACCTAAAATTGGCTGATTCGCCTACTGAAAAAATTGGGGGCTATATCTCTGATAGCTTTTCCAAACACAATCACCTTGAGGGAATGTATAGCTTAGAAAACATATCTAACAATGCAGAAGTGCAAGATTTTATAAAACGAATTACAAAGTTGGTAGAGTCGCCCGAATTTATATTAGAGCCAAAATTTGATGGCGCGTCAGTATCAATCACTTACAAAAAAGGAATGTTGACCGTGGCCGCAACAAGAGGTGATGGTAGAACAGGAGAAGATATAACCGAAAACATGAAGACGATAAAGAGCGTACCTCTTAGTTTGAGCGGGAGACAGGTTCCAGAACTAGTAGAAATTAGAGGCGAGGTCATACTTCCAATAAATAAATTTCAAGCCCTGAACCAGAACCTGAAAGCAACAGGTCAAGTTTTTTCAAATCCACGCAATGCAGCGGCGGGTTCATTGCGGCAACTTGATTCAAGAGTTACATCACAAAGACCACTAATCTTTATACCTTGGGGGATTGGAAGAATTGATAAGATTGTCGTAAAAAGAGAAACCGAACTAATTAAATTGTTTGAAAAATGGGGGTTTGTAAAACTTGGGGAATTCGTCAAGGTAAAAGAACTTAAAAATATCGAATCTCACTTTAGTAAAGTTTTAGAATTAAGAAATAATCTCAACTATGAAATTGATGGATTGGTAATAAAGCTTAACAACAGGGATCAACAAAACATGTTTGGATTTACTTCAAAATATCCAAAATGGGCTGCCGCGATGAAGTTCCCTTCCGTTCTAACAGAAACAAAAATCAACAAAATAACATTTCAAGTTGGTAGAACTGGAATGATTACCCCCGTAGCCGAACTTGATGAAGTAGAAATTTCTGGAGTAAAAGTCAAAAGAGCTACTCTGCATAATTTCGAACTATTGGAATCGATGAATCTTAATACTGGCGACAAAGTACTAGTCGAGAGAGCGGGTGATGTGATACCTAAAGTTCTGAAGATAGCAAAAAAGGTTAATACCAAACGTTTTAAGATTCCGACAATGTGCCCTTCTTGCAAAAAGAAAAATTTACACAAGGAAGGCTCTTATATGTTCTGTAAAAATACAGAATGCCCAGAAATTTTAAAAGCAAAATTAGCATATTTGGTCTCAAAAAAAAGCTTCAACATTATTGGTCTTGGGAAACAAATATTAATTAATCTTGTAGAGAATAATATTGTCAAAGATATTTCAGATGTTTTTAGCCTAGGCACCGACAATTTAATACAGCTCGATGGATTTGGAGAAAAACTAGCAAAAAATTTAGTGGACGAAATCAATTTAAAGAAAGAAGTGGGCTTTGATAAATTTATTAATTCTCTTGGTATAAGACACGTTGGAGAAAATATATCAAAAATTGTTGCTGAAAATTTTAACACTCTAGACGAGTTCATGCATACAGATCTAGAGAGAATAGAGAAACTTGATGGTATTGGTACGGAAATCGCTAAAAGTGTAATGGAATTCGTCACAAACAAAAAAAATATAGATATCATTAGAAAAATTCTTAATAATGGAGTAAAAATCAAATATGCAAAAAATATTATAGGAAAAAAATTTAGAGATAATACATTCTGTATAACAGGGGCGCTGAAAAATTTCACTAGAGATGAGCTCGTTAGGATTATTCAGCAAGAAAGTGGTACTGTGGTATCTACCGTTAATAAAAAAACAAATTATTTAATTTTAGGTGACAATCCGGGATATAAACTGAATAGAGCCAACGAGCTAGATATCAAGATTGTTGATGAAAATGAATTTTTAAAATTAATTAAAAACTAAAAGAATCGCTAACAAAACTCTATAAGCTGCAAAAACCCCAAATCCATTCGATGAAGAATATCGGTAAAACAATTTTAATGCTAAGTACGAACTAAGGAATGAAAATATTATCGAAGGGGCTACGCCTTGTAATATCATTGAGAAATCAAAATGGCCGATGTCGGTCTTTAGCAACGCCAACGTAAAAGCTCCAATCATTGCAGGAAAAGAAAGTAAAACCGATATAACAATAGAAGCTTCTCTATCAATTTGTAAAAATCTTGATGAAATAATAGTTGTTGCTGATCTACTTGCTCCTGGTATTAAAGCAAAACATTGAAAAATACCTATTATGATTAAATCAAAAAATTTTAAACCGCTTAACTTCTTTCCACTTTTGGAATATTTATCTGCAACGAATAGCAAAACTCCAAAGGTAAAGGTGCTTGCAATCACTAAAGGATTTATAGACATATTTTGATCTATAAAATCATATAAAATAAAACCGACTACAAGAATTGGCAGAGTTCCAACTAAGATAATTTGCATAATTTGCCTATAAGAAATTTGTTTTATTTTTAGTTTTGAATCGACAGCAAAGAAAATAAGAACCGCGATTAGTGACCCTATATGCATACCAGAGACAAGTAACAAATTTATTTGATAATCATTAATTAAGTGGCTAAATATCAATAGGTGTAAGGTTGAACTAACAGGTAGAAATTCCGTTATACCTTGTACAATTGACAAAAGAACGATCTCAATCATCAAGAAACCTGCTTACAAATATTCCAGCGGCCACACTTACGTTTAGCGAATTTGTTTTACCTAGTCTGTTAATTTTTACAAGAATATCACAATTTTTTTTGATAACGGTACCAACCCCTTTATCTTCTGAGCCTAGGATTATAGCCAATTTATCTCCTTTGAATTTATCAAATTTTTTATCATTAATATTTTCTCCATCAATGTCCGCACCTAAAATCCAATAATCATTTTTCTTAAGTTCTTTAATTGAGTTGAGTAAATTTGCAACTTCGTAAATATTCAAAGAAAAGATAGTTCCCGCCGAAGCTTTAACCGCACCCGGTGAAATTGTTACCGATCTGTTTTTGGGGATGACTATAGTGTTGATATCGAAAAAGGCGGCTGTCCTTGATATCGCGCCTAGGTTTTGAGGGTCTTTTAAGTGATCTAAAATCAGAACAATATCCGTCATCTTTTTAACGTCATGCTTAAAACTTTTAAATTCTTTTGGCGGATTAACTTCAATTTCGGCCGCAATTGATTGATGTTTTACGGAGCTTGTCATTCTTTCGAGTTCTTTCTCCGATACATATTCTATATCGATATCGCGAATCATTTTTGAATATCTATTCAAGAATTTATCCTTCGTCTTTGATATGAATATCTTAGAAATCTTCCCTGGAGAGGATTTAATAAAATCAGCTACGGGGTTCACGCCATAAATAATCATTGGATTGTTCTTGCAATAAATTGATTGTAAATATTAATAATCTTAAGATTAATATAATTTTTATCGAATAATTCTATCGGGTCAAATGGGACTCCTTGTATATAAATTCCAAAATGGAGGTGATCACCTTGCGCATATCCCGTCTGACCAGTCTTACCTATCACGGTTTTTTTATTAACTTTTTCACCAACTTTAACTGAGATAGTGCTAAGATGGCTGTATAGACTATAAAATCCTAAGCCATGATCAACAATAACAAGTTTTCCATATATCCCAACACCATCACCATTAACATAAGATACACTTCCTGTGTTTGAAGCATATACATTTGCTTTTTCGGTTGTAGCCAAATCAATTCCAAAATGATATTTGGAATCAACTGGTTCTTCCATGTCGTCAATATAGTAAATTCTTTTTTCACTAAATCGTGAAAACACTTTAGAGTTTTGCATTTGTAAGAATCGACTATTAAATAATTTTTTATTAGTAATCTTTGAAGTCTGTGATGCTATCAAAGAATCGTTTTTCTTTCTTTCTTCAATATTAAGCTCTTTAAATTCTTTTGCCCCAGCAGATGTTAAATTATTCTTTTTAATTTCATTATATTTATTCAACAAAAAAACATTATCTATTTTAATACTAGAGACAGTCCATTCCTTGTTCATTATCGTCTTCATTCTGGTATCGACAGATATAATATTCCCCGATATATCTTCCGCTTTAATAATAATCTTTTTATTTTTACATGGAGCATTAAAACAAGTGAAGAAAACCAAATTCGATATTCTGTCTTCTTTTGTTATAGAAAGAGGATAGAACATTCGACGGGCACCAGCTATCTCTATCCCGGTATCAACATATGACCTTAATGTATCCAAACTTGTATCATATGTAACAAATCCTATTCCGCCGAGGTAAGTATACGCATCAGAATCCACATTGGAGATAGATGGGGGATCAAAATCGATCTTGAGTTTAATTTTATCTTTAACAAAAGAGCTAAAGAATTTATTCTCGTATTTTATAGAATAATGAAGGTAGAAATAATCAAGATTGTCATTTTTAATCATTTTTACTACCGGGCTATCAGGTGCAAATTTTATTTTGATTTTAATCTTGTTGCCCGAGTCAAGGAATTCATCATTTTCGTATATATTAATCAACTCGCCGCCATCTTTGCTCCCCGAAATTTGAATAGAATTGACTGTAACATTGGTACTATCTATCGTTGCCCTAAAACCCGAGTAGGAAATCATATCTTTAGAGAATAGTTCAAATCCTGGTCTGTGAACAAAATATACAAAAGCAACATAGGATATAGACAAGAAAACGACGAACAAGAAAAACAAATAGAACTTGGCTTTATTTCGTTTAAAAAACATTTCTTAATTATAATATTAGATATTTAGATATTAAATAGAAGAAAGGAAGTACAAATATTAGACTATCAACCCTATCAAGGATTCCCCCATGTCCAGGCAAAAGAGTTCCTGTATCTTTAACTCCTGATTTACGTTTTATATACGACTCAAGGAGGTCTCCTATTATACCCAAAAAAGCTATTAAAAGACCAATAAACATAGATTGTATGGTCGACATATTGAATTCAAAATATTTAAACAATATGACTGCTGATATTACAGAAAAGACTATCCCCGCGAAAGATCCTTCAAATGTTTTATTGGGACTTACGCTGGGGAAGGCTTTTCTAACTCCAAAGGATTTGCCAACTAAATAAGCAGAGATATCATTGAGGGAACTGATAATCAGAACGGACCCCAATAAAAACATTCCGCTATCAAGTTGCCTTATAAGAATGGCGAAGCTGATTCCGCAACCAACATATAAAACGACAAACAAATAAGAGCTCCAAAAGGCCTGAGCTTCTACCTTGTGATATAGAATCCTGATAAACCAGACTAGGAACACAAAAGAAGATAAATATAGAAAAAAATTAATATCGTAATGGGCGAGCAAAGGAAAGAGAAGGACAACAACATATGAAAGACTTACGAAATGAATAGATTTAATTTTGAGTATTTTTTGATATTCCCAATAACCCAAAGAAGTAATTGCCACGAGATATGAAGTAAAAATCAAACCTCCTTTGTAAACAGCATAAACTGTGATTGGAATCACAAACAAGCTAGTTATTATTCTTTTTAGAAGATCGTTCATTGCAGAATTATTAATAATATAAATTTGAGACAATATCAATGAATTTTGTCTTTGCCAATCGAAGGAAGAAAACAATTGACTATCGATTTTAAATAGTATTAAATCTATTAGCTTTCTTCATAAGGACGTTGTTGTGGTTCCAAAATATGCTTTTATAACTAAAGGCGTTGGTAAAAGTAAAGAAAAATTAACAAGTTTCGAGATGTGTCTAAGAGATGCGGGAATAGCTGAGTATAATCTAGTTAGAGTCTCTAGTATTATGCCACCTCATTGTAAAATAATTTCAAAAAAGGAGGGGATGAAGAAGCTAGTCCCAGGTCAAATTGTCTTTGTCGTTTTAAGTGAAGCTTCAACAAATGAACCCGAAAGAAGAATTGCATCATCAGTAGGAATAGCCCTTCCAATTGACAGATCGAAACACGGATACCTATCAGAACATCATAGCTATGGTCAAAGCAAAAAAGCTGCAGGAGAATACGCAGAAGATCTTGCGGCCTATATGCTTGCAACAACAATTGGTGCACCTTTCGATGTCGACAAGGACTATAACGAACAAAAGGATATATGGAAAATTAGCGGGCATACCGTAAAAACCCAAGAGGTTACTAGTACAGCCGAAGGCCCGAAGGATAAATCGTGGGTAACGGCTGTTGCCGCAGTAGTTTTTATTGTTTAATCGTAATGATTATCTTAAGATGTTCGAAAATTTCACTTTATCTGACCTTCGCCTAAAATAACAAATTTCTTTGAAGTCAATTCGTTAAGGCCCATCGGCCCAAAAGCATGCAGCTTGGTGGTGCTGATTCCAATCTCAGCTCCCAAGCCTAATTCGTTACCATCGTTGAACCTCGTAGATACATTATGCATCACCGCAGAAGAGTCAAGTTCGTTAATAAACATTTCGGCCATTTCTTGATTTTCAGTAATAATAGATTCTGTATGTAACGAACCGTACTTTTCAATATGAGATATTGCGGTTTTAATATCGTCTACAACTCTAATGTTTAACTCTAATTTTAGATACTCTTTGTACCAATCTTCTTCGTTGGCTAAACCTATATCATCTTCATCTCCGTACTTGAGCACGTCACTGGATCCATGAATAATTACATCTTCTTCTTTTAACGATTTTATAAAATTTGGCAAAAAGCTGTCAGCTATTTTTCTGTGAACGAGAAGGGTTTCCATTGCATTACAAACCCCAGCTCTTTGAATTTTCGAGTTTAATGAAACAGAATAGGCTTTATCGAGGTCGGCGTACTGATCAACGTATACGTGACACACTCCTTTGTAGTGTTTTATCACAGGTATTCTTGAATTTTCAGAAACAAAACGAATCAATCCCTCGCCACCTCGTGGAATAATCAAATCAATCTCTTTTTCCAGAGTCAGAATATATTTCATAATTTCTCTATCAGTAAAAGGAACCATATTCACACAATTGGAACTAAAACCTGTCTTAGTTAAGGCATTTTGAATAGAATCAACAAGAGCTTTATTTGTCAAAAAGCACTCAGAGCCACCTCTTAGTATAGTAGCGTTACCGGACTTTAGACACAAAACAGCTGCATCGGATGTCACATTAGGTCGAGACTCGTAGATAATCCCAATCAAACCGAGGGGGATTGTTTGTCTATGAACATTAATGCCGTTGGGTCTTTTGCAAATAAATTCTCTAATCCCAACTGGATCTTTCAGACCGAGAACATCTTCTATGTTTTTGACAATGTCGCTTACCCTACCCTCGTCTAATTTGAGTCTATCAAGAAATGAAGGAGAATAATCTTTAGAGCTGATATTCGATATATCGTTACTGTTAGCTTCAAGAATTTTATCTTTATCCTTTTTGATTTGTATGGAAATTTCTTTTAACAATAAATCTTTTTGCTCTGAAGTTGCTTTAGCAAGATGTATCGAGGCTGATTTTGTATTGCGAATCAACTCAAGGACTTTATATTGAGGGGTTTTTCTAATATCTGGTTCAACTGGTGTCATTTTAGCTATAATAAATGAACCTATTTACAAGGTCAAAGTTTCTTAAGTATAGTAAGAACTATGTTATTTAATTTACGGGGTTATCAATGGAAAACACGTTATCTATAATCAAACCTGATGGGGTTAGAAAAAAATTGATAGGTACCATACTAAAAAGATTCGAAGATAGAGGTTTTGAAATTATTAATGTTAAATACATCCATCTTACACAAGATGAAGCTTCTGAGTTTTACAGCATGCATAAAGAGCAGCCCTTCTTTAAAGACTTAATAGGCTTTATGACATCTGGTCCTTGTTTGCCTTTTATAATAAGAGGAGAGGATGCGGTACTTAAAGTTAGAGAAATAATGGGAGCCACAAATCCGGAAGAAGCAGAGGAAGGTACCATTAGAAAAGATTTTGCTGAAAGTATAGATAGCAATATAATTCACGGTTCAGATTCAAAAGAATCTGCGGAAAGAGAAATCTCTTTCTTTTTCGGATAATTGATTTTCAATTTAACTTGACTGAAGAAATTCTTAGAAAACAATTTAACAAATTCTCTCTTTTCGATATTGATATAATCAGATAGGTTCCCCACCATTATTTTGGGGTTTCCACATGGTTTAATAAGTTCAAATTTATCTAAAGAACAATTAAGATTAATGGACAAGCCATGCATAGAAACCCCTTTCTTCAAAGAAAGGCCGATAG
>CAJXCX010000028.1:0-8420 GCA_913051685.1 uncultured Spirochaetales bacterium | reverse complement strand
CAAATCTACCTTCATATTTAGCACCGTCAGGAAAAGTAAAAACGCCTTTGCCATGGAATTTATCATCCTTTGATTGACCTACATACTTTATTCCATTTGGATGAGTATAGGTTCCGTGTCCGTTTCTCTTTCCATTTCTAAATTCTCCTATATATATTCCACCATCCATGTAATTAAAAGTTCCCTGGCCATGTTTTGTTCCATCTTTCCATACACCGACATAATTTGCACCAGTTGAATATGTATAGGTTCCCATTCCATTGCCTCTATTGTTTTTCCACTCACCTATATATTTATCACCGTTTACGGCAGTATAAGTTCCTTTTCCATGTCTTTTTCCGTTCTTATATTCACCTATATATTTATCTCCATTTTCAAAGGTAAAAGTTCCGTCGCAATTATTCCATTTAGTATAATCATCGCCCTTACACATAGATAAAGAATATGAGTTGAGTGCAAACAAAAAGAAAAATAAGAGAAATAGATTTAGTGTTCTCATAAAATAATTGTATCAAAAATGTGAGTTTTTAGGGAAAAAGTATTATTCCCATTCGATTGTACTAGGTGGTTTGTTTGAAATATCAAAGACTACTTTATTAATGCCTTTAACATTATTAATAATTTCAGAAGAGATTAAATCTAGAACATCATGGGGGATTCTTGACCAATTCGCTGTCATACCGTCTACACTATTAACTGCTCGTATAGCAATGGTGTTTTCATAAGTTCTTTCATCTCCCATCACTCCAACAGTTTTAATTGGTATGAGAACACAAAATGCTTGCCAGATTTTATTATATAAGTTTTTAGATTTAATAATGTCTATAAAAATTTTGTCTGCAGCCTGTAAAAGCTGAACTCTTTCTTTTGTGACAGCGCCTATAATTCTTATTGCAAGACCAGGTCCTGGAAATGGATGCCTTCCTACTAAATCTTTATTTATTTTTAGAGCATTTCCAAAAACTCTAACTTCATCTTTAAATAAGTCTCTTAGTGGTTCGACTAGTTTTAAATTCATTTTTTTTGGTAATCCGCCAACATTATGGTGCGATTTAATAACTGCAGATGGACCACTAACATTTACACTTTCAATAACATCTGGATATAACGTTCCTTGAACTAAGAACTTGGCCCTACTCTTTTTTGCTTCTTTTTCGAAAAGTTCAATAAAAGTTTTTCCTATGATTTTTCTTTTCTTCTCTGGATCAACTACATTTTTTAATCTTTTATAAAATAGATTTGAAGCATTTATGACTTTAGGTCTAACTCCTAATTTTTTTAGGCTGGGTAATATATCTTCTACTTCTTTGTATCTCATAAGCCCCGTATCAACAATAAAAGATTGTAGATTCTTCCCTATAGCTTTACTAACAAGGACAGAAGAAACACATGAATCAACTCCTCCAGAAATTGCGGATATGGCAATTTCTTTTCCTATTGTTTGTTTTAATTCCTCGACTTTTGATTCAACAAGTTTTGATGGTTTCCAGTTGGATTTGCAACCCGCCATATTTAAGAAATTTTTAAAGAATTGTTTTCCAAAGGATGTGTGCATAACTTCTGGATGAAACTGTGTGCCAATTATCTTTGAATCTTTTGATGAAAAGACAGAAATTGATCCAAACTCAGATCTTGCAAGAACTTTTAGAGATTTTGGAAGTCTTACAATTGTATCACCATGCGACATCCAAGAAGTTTCATTGCTAGAAATGTTTTTTAGTATTTTTGATTGTGAAAGCTTTTTTAGTTTTGATGGTCCAAACTCTCTTATTTTTGACTTTTCTACTCTACCCCCAAGCATTGTAGAGATTAATTGTGCTCCATAGCAAATACCTAATACTGGAATATCTAACTCTAATATCTGTGAATCTATCTTTGGAGCTTTTCTATCATGCACACTAGCTGGACTACCCGATAGAATAATGCAGTCTGGATTTCTTTTTGTAATGTCTTGAATTTTAGTATTAAAAGGAACTATTTCAGAATACACATTAAGCTCTCTAATTTTTCTCGCTATTAACTTTGTAACTTGAGATCCAAAGTCTAAAACTAGAGCATTACTTGTATTCATTTTCAATCTAAGGAATAGTTTGGCGCCTCTCTACTTATATCAATATCGTGAACGTGGCTTTCTCTTAATCCCGCACTAGTCAGTTTTAAAAATTGAGCGGATTTTAATTCTTTCAAATTTTTAGACCCGGTATATCCCATACCAGCTTTTAATCCACCTACTAATTGATAAATGACTTTATTTATTGGTCCCCTGTAAGGCACTCTTCCTTCTATGCCTTCTGGAACAAGCTTTGAATCTATAATATCTTCCTGGTAGTATCGGTCTTTACTTCCTTCCTTCATAGCTTCCATTGAACCCATTCCCCTATAAGTTTTAAAGGATCTTCCTTGATAAAGAACAAGGTCTCCAGGTGCTTCATCAGTACCTGCTAGCAAATTTCCAATCATTGCACAGCTTGCACCAGCAGCTAGAGCTTTGGTGATATCGCCAGAAAACTTAATACCTCCATCCGCAATAACAGGTATTTTTGATTTCTTAGCAACTGAACAAACATCCATGACTGCGGATAATTGTGGAACACCTATGCCTGCTATGATCCTTGTTGTGCAAATGGAACCTGGGCCTATCCCAACCTTGAGAGCATCAGCACCAGCTTTTATAAGATCTTTGGCCGCCTCTGTTGTTGCTATGTTTCCAACAACTATATCCGTGTTGCCAAATTTCTTTTTCAATATTTTAAGAGAATCGATAACTTTTTTTGAATGAGCATGAGCCGTATCGATAAATAAAATATCCAATCCGGACTTAATCAAATTCTCCGCTCTTTCAACCATGTCGGGCCCAACTCCGACCGCTGCAGCGGCAAGCAACCTTCCTTGTTTATCTTTAGATGAATTTGGAAATTGTTTACTCTTTTCAATGTCCTTCATCGTAATTAAACCTTGGAGTTTAAATCCCTTATCTACTACAGGTAATTTCTCTATTTTGTATTTATTTAATAGTTCTCTGGCCTTATTGGAGCCAATACCACTTTCAACAACGATTAAATCTTTTTTAGGAGTCATTAATTTACTTACTTTAAAATGTAAGTTCTTTTCATATCTTAAATCTCTCATTGTTACTATTCCAAGCAGGGTTGATCCATTTTGAGTTACAGGTAATCCAGTAAAATTTTTAGTTGTCATAATTTTAAGAGCTTGCTCTCCGGTAGAATTAGGCGAAATTGTTTGGGGTTCAATAATCATACCGCCTTCATATTTTTTTACCTTTTCGACTTCTCGAGATTGTTGTTCGATGCTTAGGTTTTTATGGATTACCCCTATGCCACCTTCTTGTGCTATAGCAATAGCGGTTCTGGCTTCCGTTACGGTATCCATTGCCGCACTCACAATGGGTATATTTAATGAAAACTTTTTTGTAATGTGCGTACTAACGTTAACCGTTGAAGGCATAACGGTAGAATACGAAGGTCTTAGAAGAACGTCATCAAAAGTCAATGATTCTTGGATTGTTATATTCTTTGCTATTTTCTGGACCTCTTTTTTATATTTTTAGATTTTGCACCTGACTTCTCTCTCGTAGTCTTTCTAGTAGATGAAGGTTTAGCAATTTTAACCTTTTTAGTTTGGGCTTTCTTTTTTGATTGCGTCTTTTTGGCTGCAGGTCTTCCTCGTACCGTTTTTTTACTTGAAGTCTTAGTAGATGCTTTTTGAAGTCTTATACTAGTTCTTGGCTTACGAGAAGTTTTAGTCTTCTCGTCTTTCTTGTCCTTGCTTTTTTTCTGTTTGGATTCTTTTTCTTTCGTGGAAACTTCTTTAGTCTTTGGTTCAATGGTATCAAATTCACGCAAGCTTACATCGTTTACAAAATTGACAACTTTCTTTCTGAAATCTGACAGTGCCCCCACTTCAAATTCAATCTCTTGGGTTTTTTTATTAGTTGTAATCTTTACAGGCATAACACCAGTAAATGTGCCCGCTCCTTTATCGATTTGTTCAAAGCCTACTGATCTAAGAATTTGTTTTTGAATGGATGGAAGGAAAATAGTCCCCAGAACGGTAACCTCTTCAGGGAGTAATCCATCTTGAGTAACACTTATTCTAACAGTTGTCCTTCTCATTCTTTATTCTAACCTCCAAATTATGCAAAAAGAAATAAATTTTTATCACATTTTACTTAATTAAAGTTTAAAAGACAAATTGGTTGAGCTGTCTTCGATAGTCGAGCAAGAGGCTATTTGTTTGAAATCTTAATTTTTATGCTATATTTCTCTTCTTAGATAAGATTTGCTTAGAGAGTTTTAATGGGTTTAACAAAAAGTCAGATTGGAAGGTATAGCAGGCATTTGATAATGCCAGAAGTGGGAATGAAAGGCCAAGAAAGGCTAGCCGAATCCAAAGTTTTGTGTATAGGTGCCGGAGGATTAGGCTCTCCTTTAGCACTTTATTTGGTCTCAGCCGGAATTGGAACGGTTGGAATAGTAGATTTCGATGTAGTTGACCTTAGCAATCTTCAAAGACAAATTCTTCATGCTGAGGACAGAGTTGGGGACCTAAAAGTTGAATCCGCAAAAAAACGACTTGTGGAACTCAATTCTGATATTACCGTCAATACATATAATCTCCGATTAACATCTGAAAACGCTTTAGATTTATTTAAAGACTACGATGTAATTGTCGATGGAACAGATAATTTTGCAACAAGATACCTAGTAAATGATGCCTGTGTATTGCTAGGTAAGCCAAATGTCTATGGTAGCATTTTTCGTTTTGAGGGACAGGCAACCGTCTTTAATCATAAAGGAGGACCTCATTACAGAGATTTGTATCCTGAGCCACCACCTCCAGGGATGGTTCCTTCGTGTGCAGAGGGAGGAGTATTAGGTATTCTCCCAGGTATAATTGGAGTTATTCAAGCAACCGAAACGGTAAAAATTCTTCTTGATATAGGCCAAACGTTGAGTGGAAGACTTCTTCTTTATGACTCGTTAGGAATGTCTTTTAGAGAGATTAAATTAAGGAAAAATCCTGATACTCCAGAAATTACCAAATTGATAGACTACGAAGAGTTCTGTGGCATTAATATCACAGATGAAAATGAGGACGAATTATTAGAAATTGACGTCGATGAATTTAAGAATATCGTGGAAGCCTCAAATAATATTACAATCTTAGATGTTAGAGAGCCCGGTGAATATGAGATCTGTAGCCTGAAAGATTCGAGACTTATTCCTTTGGGTGATTTGACTTCCAGAGTTCATGAGCTAGATACCGCTGACGACATCATCATCTATTGTCATCATGGGATGAGGAGCCTGCAAGCTGCAAGAATTTTAAAAGGTATGGGATACAAAAAAGTAAGAAATCTAGCCGGTGGAATAGATGCCTGGGCCGCAAAATTCGATGACGAGATGCCTAGATATTAAGAACTAAAGTCGTCAAGGTCACCATATTTATTGCTACCATCGTTACCCTTCAAAAATCCAACATTAATAAATATATATATTTCAATCGCTACTATTGCCAATCCATATGGGCCAACTATTGATTCGGGTATTAAGAAAAAATGGTAAGGAATTGTCATTACATATGGGACAATGGCGAGAAGACCATTAATTGATTTATCCTGTAATCTTTTTGCATCCACAAAGACTCCAAATGCAGAAAAAACAAGGAACAAGAAAGATATGACTCTGGTAGTTTGATTTTCATCTAAATTTAATTCACGAACTACCAATGCGGCAGGTAAGGAGAGCAAAATACTTATTACATACAAAAAGATTTTTGAATACCACCAAGTTTGTCGATTGATTCTTCCTTCTAAAGAGAAAAAAATAAACTTCAAAAACTCAAACTGTAAAAATTTCTTAATATCCATACCAAACTACCCATTGGGCGAAAAGGGACTCGAACCCTCACGAACCTAAATCCAGCGGCTTTTGAGGCCGCCGCGTCTACCAATTCCGCCATTCGCCCAGATGTTCTAAATTAAAATTTTTTTTCTTTCATCTTATACCAATAAATAGCGTTAATTACAAGAGAATGGGTGATTATTCCTCCATTTATAAAGTCTTCCAAATCCGACAAATCCACCAGTTTAACCTTGGTATGTTCACTACCAAAATTGTCTGGCTCAGATATTTTCTCAACATTATTAGCTAAAAATGTATGGCATTTGTTGTTTAAAATTGCAGGATTAGGGTCAACAATCCCGAGCTTTGACCACTCTTCGGATACAAATCCAGTTTCTTCTAAAAGTTCTCTTTGTGCAGATTTAAGAGGCCGCTCATTAGCATTAACCATACCTCCAGGCAACTCTAGAGTAATAGAATCAGTTCCCGGCCTATACTGTTCAACAAACACAACTTTATTATCATCTGTCAAAGGGAATATGTTAATCCAATCGGAAGAATCGAGAACATAAAAGTAGTATTTTTTCTTCTGCGAATCTTGGTATGGAGATCGCATTTCATATTCAAATAAGTTAAAAATTTTCAAATTTTTTAATATCTTCTTATTCCGTATTTCCCATTTTTTCATACAAGTTTGAATATTAACCGAAGGCTTGATGAATTAAAAATCTTGAAGATAAAAAATTATGAAAATGTTACTATTATTTTTGTTGGAGAGTTGGCCGAGTGGCCGAAGGCGCACGCTTGGAAAGCGTGTAGAGGATCAAACCTCTCGTGGGTTCGAATCCCACACTCTCCGTAGAAGAATTAAGTCGGCTGGTCATTTTTGATAGTAGGCCTTTGCGAATTCCGCCAGGACAGAAATGTAGCAACGGTAGCAAGTAGGTCTGGGTATCTTGATTGATTAGCCGGCCGTAAAGTAAAGTATGTCACATTTAGTTTTATCACGAAAATACAGACCTAAAACTTTTAATGAGGTTTTAGGTCAGAATAACGCTTTAACTATTTTAAAGGGATTTATCGAAAAGGATTCTCTACCCCATGCCTTAATATTCTGTGGTTCAAGAGGTGTTGGAAAAACATCAATGGCAAGAATCTTAGCAAAAACCATCAACTGTGATGACTTACTAAAGACCGGTGAATGTTCAAATTATAATTCATGCTCTTGTAAAGAAATCGATGAGAATAGGTCAATTGATGTAATTGAAATTGATGCGGCATCAAACAATGGAGTTGATCAAATCAGAGAGATTATTGATAGCTCAAATTATTCTTCAATTAAATGTAGATACAAAGTATTTATTATTGACGAAGCCCATATGCTCTCAAAGGCTGCTTTTAATGCGTTGTTAAAAACACTTGAAGAACCAAATAGAAATACAATCTTTATTCTTGCAACAACCGAAATTGAAAAAGTACCTCTTACTATAATATCAAGATGTCAAACAATTAATTTTAAAAACATAAAAAAAGAAGATATCAAGAAATATTTAGAAGAAATTTCTAACAATGAAGGAATCTCAATTGACAATGAATCAACAAGAATGATTGTTGATGAGAGCAAGGGTTCAGCAAGGGATGCCTTAGGATTTCTTGAATTACTTTCGAGTTCTCTAAATAAAACTATCAAGATAGATGATGCCTCAATTCTCTTAGGAAAGACACCAACGCAAATTCTGTCAAATATTACCAAGAACATACTTGGAGCAGATATCAACAAAGTTTTAGATGAGTATAATAATATTTATGAAAGTGGTTATGATTCAAAAAAGTTTATCAGCTCTCTAATGAATTATTTTAGGACTATGGTCTATTACAAATTAGGTTTAGAGAATACGGTTGATGATATCGAGGTTTTAAGTGATGATGAAATCGCAAACATCAAAAAGTACGATTTACAAATACTTGAAACCCTATTTGATGAGCTTATTAAGCTATATGATATATCTTCAAAATCAGACAATATTAGATTTTTTATAGAATCTAATTTAATTAAATTATGTATTGTTTCGGACTATCTTAATTTCGATTTAGTACTTGAGAACAATGACAGACTAGAGAATAAAAACGATATCGAGACTCCAAGCAATATTGGCATAAAGGCAGAAACTAAAAAAAAAAAATTAAAACCTAATGTCAACGATGATTCAGAGAGAAATGGTGATGGGGAATCAATTAACGATATCCCTAAAAATAATCATGATTTAGCAACCAAAGAACCTAACAAGAAACCACAAGAAGGGAGGGATAGTAACGAATTTAAATTTAAGGAAAAAAAAGATAAACTATTAGAGTCTCAATCCGTAAAGAATCTGTTTGATACTTTTGATTGTAGGATATTAGATGTAGAAAGAGAAAATTGATTATGAAATTACCCGGCAATATGAACATGAAGAATATGATGAAACAGGCTGAAAAAATGAAGCTTGAAATGGATAAGCTTCAAGAAGAAGTCGGAGAGATATTAGTCGAGTCGAGTTCGGGTGGTGGAATGGT
>CAJXCX010000027.1:0-8456 GCA_913051685.1 uncultured Spirochaetales bacterium | reverse complement strand
TTTCTTCTTTCTTTTTTTGTTTAAAACTAGTTCCCGTCATAAGCTATTATGTTACTAGAGTTTTATTTTATTGCAATACCAAAAGAGGATTTGTTGTTTATAATAGGGTCATGAGTAAAAACACAGAGAAGATTTTCTTTATATTGTTGTTCGTTGCTGTTTTTCTTATAATGGCGTATTCCTTATATACGATAGTTGGTTCATCAGGAAAACTTTAGTTTTTTCCATTCCAAAAATTTTTAATCAAAACCCAGGACTGTCTCCTCCCTTCTCTAGTTTTGAACAAGTTTAAGAGGTTAACTGTTAATAAAAAATATTTTTTTAGTTTTCTTCTTCCATTTGAAGATAAGAGCAAATATCCTCCATACAGCAAAAAGATAGGGGCTAAAATTATAAATGCTCCTGGCAAGGAAAGGATAAACAGAAAGGATCTATTAATAAGTTTTTTAAATTTTTTATACATATAAATTTACTTGCAATTAAAGATCAAGCTCAAGTTGAATATTTTTCTTTTTTATTTTTGAACTATTTGAAGATGGTGTCTTTGCGAAGGTTCCATCTTTAAACATAGCACAAATATGTCCATTATCGTTTACCCAATTCTCATATTTAAGATAGTCCGGCATCATTTTTTCTACCTCAAGCCAATAACGATTTGAATGTTCCCTTATTTCTATATGAGCAAGCTCGTGCACCACAAGATAAGTTATAACTTCGTGAGGGACCAAAATTACTCTCCAAGTAAAGTTGAGAGTTCCATTGCCAGTACAAGAACCCCACTGGGAGTGGGCATTTGTAATCACGATTTTCTCATAATCAACATTGTAAAGCTGAGAGTACCGATTGGCGATTTCGCTGATGTACTCTTTTGCCATTTTTTTATACCAATCTACAAAAAATTTATTAGCAAATTTTAAATAAGAACTAGAAAGATAAAAGACTCCTTCTCTATAGTCAAATGGTACCGGGTCATCAGTACTGATTTTTAAAGGTCTTTCTTTTCCTAAATATAGGAATTTCTCGCCATCCTCATATTTCTTATGAAGGTCGTTTAAATATCTAGCTTTAGCAATTTGCTGAGTTCGTAATAGATAAAACTTCTTTGAATCTATATATTCTTGAATTGATTCCATAGACTGATCAAGAGGCGATCTAACAATAATATGGCCTTCAACTGAAATCTCGACTTCCAGTGTTCTTCTATCAGATCTTATAATTTGATCAATTTTGACTGACATTTGAGGTCACTATAACACAGAAAAACAAGAAAAATCAAAAAATAACAATAATTTTAGATATTTAACCTACAAGAATAATAAAGAAAAGGGTTAGTAGTATTCCAAATATCAAGCCTACAATAGTTCCAGACAACATTTCCTGTTGCGGCCTTGTTAGGAAAGCAAGACTGGGAAATTTATCTGTGTGCAAGTATTCAAACAAACCGATATGAGCAAAAACAATAAAGACCGGAATCGAGCAAGCCACCGCCATTATTAGTATTTTTCCAAAAAGAGGTATGGTTTCAAAGAAAACTATATCATCAGCTAAGGCTGATTGGGACATCAGTATAAATAGGCTGAGCAAGAAAAAGAGGTTTCGCTTCATAGGAGTAAGTTGAATTATAATTCTAATTATAGGAAAATCAACATATGCCCTCATGTCGTCTGCAAATTTATGAAAAACTTGAGAATATAAGAGACGACAAAGAATATTGGAATAAATATATAGACTTTTATGAAGATTACTGGGGCGGTCCTACATCACCTTATGGGGTATGGTTTGGGACCGAATATACAACTTTTCAAGAATCATTAGCAGATCACCTTTCTATAAGTAAAGACAATATAAGAGAATGTCTATTTATAAAGGAGAACGGTGAGCATTATATATGCCTTCTAGATTCAGATAAAAATGGTCAGCCCTATTCTTTTTTGGTTGAGAATGTGGTACCCATTCATTGGTTCTTTCTTTTTTCAAACGATCAGAAGAAGACATTTAAGACTCACTACGGATTCGGGTCAATACATTATACAAACAGCCTAATCTCAGCACAAAAAATGATTGACGATTTCACTTTGTTAAATAATAGTCTCACGGAAGAAAATGAAAAACTGTTTACCTATCTCGGTATAGTTCAGAAGGATTTAAACCAAACTAAAGAGTGGTGCAAGGAGTTTTCAAAAGACAGTAGGATTGTTCTTAATTATGGAGACCTGTTAACATCATTTCCTCCTAACAGTTTAGACAAGGAAGATTCCGTAAAAATTATTTCTGATTTAAAAATAGAATTAGAGAAAAGTAACTATTCGGATGCTCTTAGTTTAATAGAATTCCTCATCAATAGATGGTCCAATATAGAGTTTGCGAACCAGGAGAATATTACTAAGTTAACGAATTAGATTCTCTATTGTTTTCATTGGTATTAGTTTGGGGGGTACCAAAAGTTGGTTTTCATCTTTTACGAAATCGTTTTTGTATTCAAGACTCCACTTGTAGCTTAAAAAGTATTGCGTAATGTGCAACGAGAGCTCTCTCAGGTTTTTTATATTAGACCACTCTTCTATTTTGCTCTCAAGTGGAATTATTTTTGCTTTACCTGGATTAAACAACGTTCTCAGGGCAAAATTTCTCTCTTCAATCGATTTCGGTTTAAGTTCTTTTCTCATATCGGATAACATTTTATAAATATATTTAAAAGTGCCCGAAATATGTTCTTTGTTAAACGGAATGGTATTTTTTGATTCCTTGTTTGAACCATAATCACCCAGGCCTAAAGCAAACTCTTGTAGGTTTCGTTTATCTTCTTTGCTTGGATACTTAGATTGTAAGGCCCACGCAATAACTTGATATCTAACGGTTGGATGGTCAAGTACGCAGGGGTGCTCCTTGATTGCTAAGGCTAACTGTAAGGGTTTTTTTGTCGATTGAAAATCTTTAAAATATTTACAGAAAAAAACCCAGGACAGTATGCCCGTCTTTCCCTCGTGTACTTGTTCAACGAATTTTTTTATTTCGATAAAAAATTTATCACTCAAAATCTCGGTATCAATCCAAGGATCGTCACTTGGGCTAGCTCTCATAGTTAGATTGTAACACTTAAAAGTATAAAATATGAGAATTAAATCAATTTCATCCTGACAGAAATTGACTGGAATGTTGTTCTATATTTGTTCGCTAAAATATGCAGGACAATTTTATCAATCGTATCGACTTCGTGACGCTCTTTAGCTGCTATTAGTCCTGAGTAAGGTGCATAAGATTTCTGATAGGTTTTTGCAAAAGCACCTAAGACTTCATCTATTAAAATAGTATTTGCATATTTTGATAATAAGACTGGTCCTTGTTTCTTTTTTTCATTTGCTTCTACAAGGACAGGGTGATGTTTTAAGAAAAATCTTTCGAGTTTATTCTTAAGAGATTTAAATTCAGATGAGAGTTTAGAATCCGAAGGTAAATTTTCCCCGCATGGGCCGAAATAAATCAACTTAGACCGAGAGCCCGAAGACGCGGCGGAGAAGATATCGTTAAGCCACTCTTTGGCCTTGGTCCATCTATCAAAATTCTTTTTATATGAGGAAACGGTATTCGAATTTTCAAGTTCGTTCAAAATGGATTGCAACAAGTTTATGATGATTTTAATCTTTGATTCTCTCTCAATAGTTAAATCATCTTTCCAACCTTTTACGTAATTTTCGTCGTAGAGAATTCTGGGTTCGAGCTTGATTTGATTAACAACACTCTTCAACAATTCAGTTTCCTTCAAAATATCAGGAAAATATTTATCCTTAAAATATTCCACGCTGACTGAGATATCTTCTATGTTGGATACTTTCGTTAACAGCTTCTTCTTCATCGTCACAAACTGGGTTTAATCATTTTTTGTGGATTTAAAATCTTATCAGCTTCTTTTTTATCTAGAATTTTATCTTCATAAACAATACCTCTAATTGTTTTACCTTCGGCGTAAGCTTTTTTTGCTATAGCTGCTGCTTTATCATAGCCAAGCACAGGAGCTAGGCTCGTACACATAGCTAAACTTTCTTCAATAAGACTTTCACATCTCTTTCTATCGGGTTGTATTCCTGCTATGCAATCGGTTGCAAAAATTTTAGACGATGAAGAAAGGAGTTCGACCGATTCCAAAACATTGTGAGCCATTACGGGCATCATGACATTAAGTTCAAAATTTCCTGATTGACCAGCTATAGTAACGGTGACATCGTTACCTATAACTTGCGCACAAACTTGTGTTAAAGATTCGGCTAGAACGGGGTTAACTTTTCCAGGCATTATCGATGATCCAGGCTGAATTGCAGGCAAAGAGATTTCTCCAAAACCACACCTAGGTCCGCTACCAAGCCATCTGATATCGTTTCCTATCTTCATTAAAGACGTGGCCAGAGTTTTTAGCGACGCACTAGTAAGAACCAAAGCATCTTTAGATGCTTGTGATTCGAAATGATTTTTTGCTTCCACAAATTTAATACCCACCTTTGTAGATATTTCTTTTGCAATCTTAGATGCAAATTTCGGATGAGAATTAATACCGGTCCCCACAGCAGTGCCGCCCTGGGCCAATTCTTTTAAATTACTTGATGATTCTTCTATAAAATTAATAGATTTTGTAATCATGCTTGCATATCCACCAAATTCTTGACCTAAAGTTATCGGTGTAGCATCTTGAAGATGCGTGCGACCAATCTTAAAAATACTGTTAAATTTTTTTGATTTTACTCCTAGCTGTTTCTCAAGAATTTTCAAATTAGGGATTAAAGAGTTGAGAATTAGTTTGTATGTGGAGATATGTATCGCGGTTGGGATAACATCGTTACTGGATTGACATAAATTGACATGATCATTTGGGTGAATTTTTTCTTTTCCTTTGATGTATCTGTTAGCTAAAGTTGCAATTACTTCGTTAGCATTCATATTAGTCGATGTACCAGAACCCGTTTGAAAAATATCAACAACAAATTCTGAATCGTGTATACCGTTAATCACTTCATCCGATGCCTTCATAATAGCTTTAGCCGCACTTGGTGAGATTAATTTTAGTTGTTGATTAACTTTGGCAGCAGAAAATTTTATAACACCAAGGGCCTCAATGAAAGGTCTTTTGAATGTTAATCCGCTTATTGGAAAATTCTTAATTGCTCTTGCCGTCTGTGCCGCATACAAAGCATTTTTAGGAACTTTCATTTCCCCCATTGAATCTGATTCAATCCTAAAATTGCTCTTTGGCATATAAAGACATCCTTGTAACAATAAGTTAAATAATTCTAACTTATTGTAAGAAACTTTGATAATTTATTTTTCGTTATATTATAGTTTATTATTAATTTGCTAACTGGAGGAGAAAATGAGTACCGTAGTTGAAACAACAGATGATAATTTCCACAAAGAAGTTCTTGATTCCGACATTCCTGTTCTGGTAGATTTTTGGGCACCTTGGTGTGGACCATGCAAAATGCTCGCACCGACATTGGAAGAGATCTCCAGGGAAAATAATGGAAAAATAAAGATTGTAAAAATTAATATAGACGAGAATCAAGAAATGGCGGCAAAATTTGGAATCAGGAGTATACCCACGATGATAATCTTTAATAAAGGTGAGCTAAAAAACCAGATTGTTGGCTCATTACCCAAGGGACAAATAGAGAAAATCATCCTGGAGGAAATTTAAATGCCTACATATATTATGCTAAGCACGCTGACAGACGAAGGAAGAAAAACAGTAAAGATGCGCCCGGAAAGAATAAAAGAGGTAAACGATGAAATAGAAAAGATGGGGGCAAAAG
Organism: uncultured Spirochaetales bacterium; assembly: GCA_913051685.1. Taxonomy (GTDB): domain Bacteria; phylum Desulfobacterota_D; class UBA1144; order UBA1144; family UBA1144; genus UBA1144. The sequence goes on along the minus strand of CAJXCX010000027.1, from coordinate 2,658 downwards.
TTTTAGAACAATATGCGGTATTAGGAGAGTACGATTTCGTGAATATTTTAGAGGCTCCAGATAATGAGACAATATCAAAAGTGTCAATCGAACTGGGGGCTAGAGGGACTATACAGCTAGTAACTTTAGCAGCGATGCCAATTGATGAGCTTGCAGGCATATTGTCTTCGACATAGTTCAATTTCCAAACATACAAGGGACTAAGCAGGTGTTTTTGAGTCAAACAAATTTGTTATCAATAGAGAGGAAAAGTCAAATCAACCGCTATCCCATTATGCATATATTCTTGAATTTGACCAGACATAGGAAGCAGAAAGCTAATTCCAAATTCAAGCTCCTTTCTTGATCGAAAAGTTACCGCCGATATAGTATCTAAATCTTTATTCCGTTCGGTAAATTGATTGATAGCCTTAAATTCATAAAACAGAACATAATTATCGTCTTTGGAGCTAAATAAACTAATATCTACATCGTAAACAAAAAAGATTTCTTCTCTTTCACCGCTATAATCATCAGCATTAAAGAAGAATTCTGTACCAAAACCCACCTGAATATACTTGCTAATCAGAAAAACTTCCGGTGCAATAATCGTAGAATCATGGAGGGTATCTTTCAAAAAAACAGAATTAGATTGTAATTTTTCTAATCTATTCTTCGAATCATCCCAAAGAGTAGAGGTTGGAAGGCTTAAACTTAAAGTACTCGATAAATCAACAGAGGAACTAGCATGAAGAACTTTTTTAGCTCCTACTTGAAAATTGCCTACTTCGAATCCATTATCAACTACTTCGTAATTTTTATCATTTCCATCATAAGCGCCCGCCCAAGGAAAAGATAAAAATAGACTAAAATCGTTAGATGAATTAGCAAATTCAGTATCTACAAAATAAAAGATATCCGAGCCTCCACCTTTGTATTGTTTTATGTCAAAGAAATAACTCCTCAGTCGAAACGAATTATTAGGCAATGGGTTGTTACCTAAAAAAGAATAATTTGTTTCGGTTTCTCGCTCGTGGTCGGAATATTTAAAAGGCTTGTGCACCATAAAGGATCCAGAGACCGGGTTCACAAAACCTACATCCCCTTCCGAGAGAAAAATTTTGGCTGGATTTATTATATAGGACAACGCTCTCTTGAATAGATAAGGTGAGGTCTCAAGTTCGGTATTTAGTTTTTCGAAATATATTCCTAGTGGGATACCAAATCCAGGTGTTACAACTGTATCCAGAAGCGATGGCTTTTCTACCGTACCTTCAATTGCAAACTCCCACAATGTGCTCTGAAGCACAGAGCCCATATAAGCCTGGTTGTCTTCGTATCCTAAATCTTTATATATTTGATAATATAGAGCACCGAAATATGGATGGTATATGTAGTTCGTGACAAAACTGTCCCCATCGTTCCATTCTGGATTAGTTATATTTTTACTCCATTTTTTTGGACTGGTGTCAAAAATTTTACTATCCTTATTTCTGACATATAAAATCCTACCTATCCACATATAGTAGTGAATATTGAGAGAGTCTTCTACGAAATTACGTTCTATTCTATCTGTCTCTCCTTGAGGTTTTTCTACTTCTTCTTCCGCAACTGTATCATTAGAAGCAAAAGTTTCTGTTATTGCACTAGATACTTCTTCTATGGTTTCTTCGGGTTCTTTGGAGCTCTTCTTCTCTTCCTCGACGTAATCTTCCGATAATATGGACAAACTCATTGAGAAAAAAGCAAAAAAGATAAGGACAATCCTCATGCTTACACCTGCAAATCAGCCAACATCATGGACGCCCTTTTTTCCCAGCTAAAGTTTTTTGAAAGCTTAAGAGAGTTTTCAGAAAGTCGTGATATCAATTTATCATCTTTCAACAACGTTATTAGTGATTCATTTAAATCTTCGTAGGAATCCGGATTCACAAGCAAGGCATCATGACCGTGTCTTAATATCGTCGAAAATGGTGGCAAGCTTGAAGCAACGATAGGTTTTCCAGATGATAAATATTCAAAAAGCTTGATTGGGGACGAATAATCAGTAGCAATCTTATCACCTTTTATAGTAAATTCTTTCTCATAAGGAATAAGTAAAATATCGGAGACTAGAAGATAGTTGGGAATATCAACGTGCGGGATATGGTTTGTAAAGAATATATTGCGTTGTTCCTTGTCGATTAATTTCATGTATTGTTCGTTGTCCTGCTTCTCCCCACCGATTATTAAAAAATACAGGTCCCTGTGAGCTTTTGAGAGATCAATCATCTTCTCGATACCCCTACCCTTATAAGTATTTCCTATGTAAGATACGACTTTTGATTCATGGGGAATCGCTAATCGATTCTTTAGGGTATTGACGCTCTGGTTTGGCACAAAGTCTTTTAAATTGACACCGTTATGCAGTACTTGCATTTTTCGTGAAGAAAAGAAACTCTTTTCTAGGATATCTTTTGTGCCATGAGAATTGCAGACTATTTTACAAATATTATCAGACTTTAAAAATCTTTTTATAGCCAATGTGGAAAAATAATTAATTGGTGGATGATGTATGTCGACTATAATATTCTTCTTTATAAATGATGCAGCAAAAGCAAATGTAATATTTCTCGTAACAATAAAATCATACTCATTAAGCAAAACGGTTCTTATAAAAGAATTTATGCCATGAAAGAG
>CAJXCX010000026.1:0-8466 GCA_913051685.1 uncultured Spirochaetales bacterium | reverse complement strand
ACTACTAAACTGATGGCCGGAAATTCAATTTTATTTTCTATGAAACAAGATGCGATATGACCTTCTAAATGATTAACCGGTAACACTTTCGCCGTGCTCACCAAACTTAATGTTTTTGCCGTTGCGACCCCGATCATAAGACAGCTTTGAAGCCCTGGACCGTTTGTCACACAAATTGTATCTATATCCTGAATTGTTTTGTTAGCAATCTCCAGCGATTGATTTGTTACGGGAATAATTTTTTCTAAATGATTTTTTGATGCTATCTCTGGTACGACACCGCCGAAATCTTTATGAATATTAACCTGACTGAAAGTTACGTTGGATAGAACGTTATTAGCGTTATCCAATATTGCAACACTAGTCTCATCACAAGATGTTTCAATTCCCATAAAATATTTCATAGACTTTTTAACCTTACAGGTAATTATTTTCAAAATCTCTTAAATGTTCAAATATGTGGTAGAATCTAGTAGGTAAAAAATGGTGAAGAAAAATAGCCGGCTTTATCAGGGTAAGGGGTCTGTTTCTAGAGAGCCATTCCCTAATTCGAGGAAGGTCTATGTTCAAGGCGATATAAACAAGTCGGTAAAAGTGGCGATGAGAGAAATCCGAATCGCCGAATCTGAGAATTTTTATTCTTCAAACCCAAAGCACTCTAATACTTCCTACACTACTTATGATACCAGTGGTCCTTATACCGATTCTAAGATTGAAATTGATGTAACAAGAGGACTCCCTAAAATTAAAGAAAAATGGGCTTTGGATAGAAACGATGTGAAATTCGCAGATGGTTTCTCTTCTTTGTTTGCAAACCAAACTAGGTCAGGAGATAAGCTGATTCCCATAAAATTTTTAAACAGAAAACCTTTAATTGCCAAAGAAGGAAATATCGTCACTCAAATGCATTATGCCAAAAAAGGAATCGTAACCCCTGAGATGGAATATGTCGCAATACGGGAGAATCAAAAATTGGATAGACTTCATTCTATCAAAGACAATCTTTTGTTTAGCCATCCTGGAGAACAATTTAACTCTCAGCTTCCTACAGATTTCATCACTCCTGAGTTTGTCAGATCGGAAGTCGCATCGGGTAGGGCAATCATACCATCAAACGTTAATCATCCTGAGGCGGAACCAATGATAATTGGATCGAACTTTTTAGTTAAAATTAATGCAAATATCGGTAATTCTGCTGTAACTTCAAGTATTGACGAGGAAGTGGAGAAAGCGGTCTGGTCATGCAGATGGGGAGCAGATACTATTATGGATTTATCAACTGGCAAGAATATACATCAGACGAGAGAATGGATTATACGCAATAGCCCTGTACCAGTAGGTACTGTTCCAATCTATCAAGCACTTGAGAAAGTTAAAGGAAAACCTGAAGATTTAAATTGGGAAGTTTACAGGGATACATTAATAGAGCAAGCGGAACAGGGGGTGGATTATTTTACTATTCACGCGGGTGTTCTGCTGAGATTTATACCAATGACTGTGAAGAGGCGAACAGGTATTGTTTCCCGGGGTGGATCGATTATGGCTAAATGGTGCTTATCTCACCATAAAGAAAGTTTTCTCTATACCAATTTTGAAGAAATATGTGAGATAATGAACAAATATGATATCTCTTTTTCACTAGGTGATGGGCTGAGGCCGGGATCAATCTATGACGCAAATGATGAAGCACAGTTCGCGGAATTAGAAACTCTTGGTGAACTTACTAAAATAGCTTGGAAAAACGATGTGCAAGTTATGATTGAGGGACCTGGACATGTTCCAATGCAAATGATTAAAGAAAATGTAGACAAGCAAGTAGAGATATGTCAGGGAGCACCCTTTTACACGCTAGGGCCCTTAACTACCGATATTGCCCCTGGGTATGACCATATAACCTCTGCGATTGGCGCCGCGATGATAGGCTGGTATGGAACATCTCTGCTTTGCTATGTAACACCAAAAGAGCATTTAGGGTTGCCCAATAAAGAAGACGTAAAAAATGGAGTCATAACCTATAAAATTGCGGCTCACGCGGCGGACCTCGCTAAGGGACACCCGGCTGCTCAATTAAGAGACAATTTGCTAAGTCGAGCACGTTTTGAATTTAAATGGGAAGACCAATTTAATCTTTCGCTAGACCCGTATACTGCAAAACTCTATCATGATGAAACTTTGCCGGCGGAGACTGCAAAAGTGGCTCACTTCTGCTCTATGTGTGGACCTAAGTTCTGTTCTATGAAAATAACACAAGATATAATCAATCACTTTAGAGAAGAAACAAAAGATGCCCCATTGACGGACCAAGAGCTAAAACAAGAATTAAAAAATAAATCAGAAGAATTTAAAGAGGCTGGCGGCGATATCTATATAAAAATTAGTCGGTAACTTCAGTTTTAAAAATTATGCCAAAAAGAACAGATATCAACTCTATCCTAGTCATAGGTTCTGGACCGATAGTAATTGGCCAGGCGTGCGAATTTGATTATTCAGGAACTCAGGCATGTAAGGCCTTAAAAGAAGAAGGATATAAAGTCATTCTTGTAAATAGTAATCCCGCAACGATAATGACCGATCCAGATTTTTCTGATAGAACATATGTTGAGCCATTAAATGTTTCCACTCTGGAGAAAATAATAGAGAGAGAGTTGCCTGATGCAATCCTTCCAACAATTGGAGGACAAACCGCTCTGAATTTAGCTATGAATCTACACTCCAAAGGAATTTTAGAGAAATACAATGTTGAACTTATAGGCGCTAAAATTGGTGCCATTGAAAAAGCAGAAAATAGAGAACAATTTAAAGAGGCAATGCAGTCTATAGGGCTACGAATACCAAATAGTGTCGTCATCAACAATCTTCAAGATGGACTTAGATTGATTAAGAAAATAGGATTTCCTGCAATTATTAGACCCTCTTTTACTTTGGGCGGAACTGGAGCAAGTGTAGCTTATTCCATGAAAGAGTCCGAAATCCTTCTTGAAAATGCTTTAAGTGCTAGTCCTATATCGGAAGTTCAAATTGATGAGTCAATTATTGGCTGGAAAGAATTTGAATTGGAGGTTGTTCGAGACTCTAAAGACAACGTTATTATAATCTGTTCGATTGAAAATTTTGATCCAATGGGGATTCATACTGGCGATAGTATTACTGTTGCACCAGCTCAAACATTAAGTGATAAGCAATACCAATTATTGAGAAATTATTCTATTGATATTATTAGGGAAATAGGTGTTGATACGGGTGGCTCAAATATACAATTTGGAATTAACCCGGAAAACGGCGAAGTAGTAGTAATTGAAATGAACCCAAGGGTGTCACGAAGTTCAGCCCTTGCATCAAAAGCCACAGGTTACCCGATAGCGAAAATCGCAGCTAAGTTGGCTGTTGGATACACGCTAGATGAATTACCTAACGATATAACTTTAGATACTCCTGCATCATTTGAGCCTACTTTAGATTATGTGGTGGTTAAAATACCAAGATTTACTTTTGAGAAATTTCCTCAAACTAAACCAGAATTAGGGACTCAAATGAAGTCAGTTGGTGAAGTTATGTCCATCGGAAGCACTTTTAAAGAGGCTCTTGGGAAAGCGATGAGATCTTTAGAAATCGACAATCTTGGTTTTGATTTGATTGAAAATGATAAAAATAAAATTCTTGATGTACTAGCATCTAATAATCCGAAAAAGCTTTGGTATATAGCTAATGCTTTTAGAGCAGGTATGACGACAGGCGAGATACATAAAATTACAAATATAGATGAGTGGTTTTTAAATAATATAAGGGAGATGATTGAACTAGAATTTAAAATTAAAAGTACCTGCGGCTCGACTCTTGATAAAGAACTGATATCGATTGCCAAACGAAATGGTTTTTCCGATGCTATTATTTCATATTTGGTTGGAAAAAACGAGGAGGAAATTCGAGATTTTAGATTTTCTCATGATATATTTCCATCCTACAAAATGGTTGATACTTGCGCTGCTGAGTTCGAAGCCTTTACCCCGTATCTGTACTCAACTTATCAGTCTGAGGATGAGTCTAATCCAACTAATCAGAAGAAAATTGCAATATTAGGTGGTGGGCCAAATAGAATTGGTCAGGGAATTGAGTTTGATTATTGTTGCGTACATGCATCTTTCTCTTTAAAAGATGATGGGTACCAAACCATAATGATTAATTGCAACCCCGAGACCGTAAGTACAGATTACGATACCTCTGACAAATTATATTTCGAACCTCTAACAGCGGAAGATACTATATCTATAATTAACAAGGAAAAACCAGATGGAGTCATTGTTCATCTGGGTGGCCAAACTCCCTTAAAGCTCGCACTAGATCTTGAGAAAGCGGGTGCAAATATTATTGGTACTTCTGCGGATAGTATTGATATTGCTGAGGACAGAGAAAGATTCAAAAATTTAATGGAAGAATTAGATATTCTTCAGCCAGAATCCAGACTTGCCAAGTCTTCAGCGGAAGCTCTAAAATTATCTTCCAAGGTGGGATACCCGATGATAGTTAGACCCTCGTATGTTTTAGGAGGGAGAGCGATGGAAATTGTTTATTCAAAAGAAGATTTGAAGCAATACCTTGATGAAGCGGTGAGCGTTTCACATAAAAGACCGGTATTAATGGATCGATTTTTGAATGATGCCAAGGAGGTTGATGTCGATGCAATCTGTGATGGAGAGAATGTTGTAATTTGTGGAATTCTCGAACATATAGAAGAAGCCGGTGTTCACTCTGGGGATAGCACGATGGTTCTACCTCCGTATTCATTAAATAAGGAAATTCTAGATCAAATTGTTGAGAAATCTAAGTTGATAGCAATAAGATTGAAGGTCAGAGGGCTTTTAAATATTCAATACGCGATAAAGGACGATAGGGTATTTATAATTGAAGTTAACCCAAGAGCCAGTAGGACTGTACCTTTTATCAGCAAAGCCATAGGTGTTCCTATTGCGAAAATTGCTTCAAGAGTTATGACAGGTAAAAAATTAACCGAGTTAAATTTTACTAAAGAGGTTGTTGTTAGCCATTACGCGGTTAAAGAATCCGTATTCCCTTTTATTAAATTCCCTGACGTCGATACTCTATTGGGTCCCGAAATGAAATCCACTGGAGAAGTAATGGGTATTGACGATGCACTTCCTGCTGCCTTTGCAAAGGCACAAATTGCGGCGGGAAACAACTTGCCAGTTCAGGGGAATGCTTTTGTGAGCGTTAAAGATGATGACAAACCAAAAATAATTAAACTTTGTAAACAGCTAATTTCTTTGGGGTTTAACATTATATCTACTAAAGGAACTCATAAGTTTCTGAGTAAGCACTCTATAGACTCCCAAGTGATTAACAAAGTGAAGGAAGGACATCCTAATATTGTTGATTTAATCAAAGAAAACAAAATCGATATTCTTATGAATACAACACTCACGAAAAAAGAGATTCTAGAGTCATTTTCAATACGAAGAACAGCACTTACGAGACAAGTCCCTTATTTTACAACTGTAGCGGGGTCTTTTGCTGCTGTCGACGCCATTGCCTATTTACAAAAAGGTGAGATTAAGGTTAAACCACTTCAAGAATATTTTTAGAAGGTATAATTAATCATGGAAAAATTGCCAATTTCGCCTCAAGGTTTTGAATTGCTACAATCTGAACTTAAAAGACTTAAAAACGAAGAACGTCCTAGGATAATTAAGATGATTGAGTTTGCGAGATCCCTAGGGGATTTATCAGAAAATGCTGAATATGAGACGGCTAAAGAGCGCCAAGCCTTCAATGATAAAAGAATATCCGAACTCGAAACTAAGCTCTCATCTTGTATGGTAATTGACCCATCAAAGGTTCAGGATAAATCAAAATTAACTTTTGGACTATCATTTGAAATAGAAGATTTAGATTCCGGAGGCAAAAAAATTTTTCAGCTTTTGGGACCCGAGGAGTCCAATCCTGATAATGGCTCCGTGTCCGTTGAATCCCCACTTGGTATGGCTGCTCTAGGCAGGCAAGAAGGAGATGAGTTTACTGTTCGAACTCCGGCAGGACCTAGAGAGTACGTTCTAAATAAAATCTTTTAATTTGCAATAGAATTATGAATTTTCTTTTCGGAACTAGCCCCCCCAATAATAAGTTGCCCACATTATTTTGCTCTGCCGTATTTTGCGTTCTTATAGATCAATTATCAAAAGCGCAGATTTCTAAATTTTTAGCATCTGTCAATTGGGCCCCCACTAAAGTAAATGAATATTTAAATATTATTTATGTGAAAAATACTGGTCTAGTTCTTGGTCTCTTCTCTTCTGTAGATTCTTCAATTATGTTTTTTGTCTATTTGATTCTATTCGTTCTCGCAATGTTTGTTATAACCAAGTTTCTCTTTCTTGACCCGGATATGAACAATAAAACAGGTTTTTATATACTTACTTTTTTCTATTCTGGTGCAATCGGGAATACTATTGATAGAATTTTTAGAGGACACGTAATCGACTTTATTGATATTCATTACAAAAATTTCCATTGGCCAGCATTTAATTTGGCCGATACTATGATTTCTCTGGGTATCATTATGTATATATTTAAAGTTTATAAGGATAGAGAATAATTGTTTACGGGAATAGTTGAAGAAGTAGGGAAAATTTCAAGTATTAAGAAGCTTAAGAGCGGAGAATATATTCTGTCAATTAAGTGTAAAAAAATAAGTCCATCAACTCTTTCAATAGGCGATTCAGTTGCCGTGAATGGAGCATGCCTTACTGTCACAAAGAAAAATAAGTCATCATTTCAAACTCTAGCTTCACGAGAAACATTGCAGAAAACAAACTTAAAAGAAGAAAAAACAAGATCTTTTGTTAATCTTGAAAGAGCAATGAAAGCTAATTCCAGGTTTGATGGGCATATTGTAAGTGGGCATATAGATTCGACCGGAACTATAAGAAAAATAGAGGAGTCAGGAAAATCTATACGTTGTTGGTTCTATGTGAAAAAAAAATTTAGGAAATACATTATCGAAAAAGGATCAATTTCGATTAATGGTATAAGCTTGACCATTAATGATATAAAAGGAGATTTGTTCTCAGTAAATATTATTCCTCATACCTCATCCAAGACTAATTCTATGAATTGGAAAAAAGACGACTTAGTTAATATTGAATTTGATATTATAGCAAAGTATATTGAGAGTCTAATTGCTCGATGAAATCTAATAGCATTTTCCTTATCGGTTTTATGGGAGCGGGAAAGACCACTGTTGGTCGAGTTCTATCAAAACAGACTGGCTACCAACTAGTCGATATTGACGAACTAATAGTTGGTGACGAACAAATGCCTATAACCGAAATCTTTAATTCAAAAGGGGAGAATCATTTTAGAGATTTGGAATCTGTAAAATTGAAAGAATTAGAATCGAAAAACAATCTAGTTGTTTCAACAGGAGGCGGGATTATCTTGAGAGATATAAATATAAATATCTTAAATAACAATTTTTCTATTTACTTGAAAGCAAAATATGAAACGATTTTTAATCGAATAAAAGATGACAAATCACGACCTTTGCTCAACACTCAAGATTCTTATTCGACTGGCTTGAAATTATTCGAATCAAGGAAAGCCATTTATGAATCCTTCCACTTTCAAGTGGATACGGATAATCTTCTACCTGAGGATGTAGTGGAAGAAATATTGAAAATTTATAAACATGCCCAACGTTGAATATATAACAAATAAAATAAAAAATATCATTTTTTCCTCCGGTTTTGATTTAGTCGGGGTATCTGAAGCTCAAAGGCTTAAAGATTATGAACACTTAGAAAAATGGATAGAATACGGATACCAAGGTGATATGAAATATATGGAAAATGTTTCCAAAAGGTCGGATGTGCGTGAAATTGATAGTTCCTTCAAGTCCGTAATTAGTTGTGCAATTAACTATAATTCTATAAATAACGAAGTCTCTTCATCAAAAGCTCAGGAACAGAAATTAGGATGGGTATCGAGATATGCAATTGGAGATGATTATCACGACATAATAAAAAAAAAGCTAAAAGCCATTTCATATAAGATAGAAAATCTTTTTCAATTTAAACCACGAGTTAGATATTACGTAGATACCGGGCCCGTACTTGAAAGGGCCTATGCCGAGACCTCAGGCATTGGATGGATTGGCAAGAATTCTTGTTTAATTAACAAAGATGTTGGCTCATGGATTTTTTTATCTGAGATATTGATAGATCAAGTCTTGCAATATGATTCTGATGTGAAAGATATGTGTGGTACTTGTACAAAATGTATCGATTCTTGCCCAACGAACGCTATAGTGATGGATAAAGTTGTTGATTCAAACAAGTGCATCTCGTACCTTAATATCGAAAATAAGAAATATATTAGTGATTACTTGGCTAAACGATTTGCGAATAATATTTATGGTTGTGATATATACCAAGAGGTTTGCCCGTGGAATCAAAA
>CAJXCX010000025.1:0-8513 GCA_913051685.1 uncultured Spirochaetales bacterium | reverse complement strand
AGATTGGAGACCAATAGTTCGTCAATATATAAATCAAGATTGATAATCTTCGCCAAGGTTCCTTTATTTATTACAACGTCGTTAAGAAAATTAGTTTTTTTAATCATTTTATTGTCTTTAAATATCTTGGCCTGCAGAAGACGTCTGTTGTCTTTTACAAGTTGATCTTGAAGTAGGTTCTGAAGTACTTGCTCCAAAGATTTCAGGGGGGCTTCAGTTAAGAAGCCTAGTCTTCCCAAATTAATTCCTAATATAGACTTTTTGTTTATAGCCGCTTCTTCCGCAACATGCAGCAGTGTACCATCTCCCCCAAAAACAATTACAGCATCAGCCACACTCATAATATGCTCTCGAGATACGCCATCACGACCCTCAACTATAACCGAAGATTTATAATGTGCTCGCACGCATTTCTCAACGGTCTTTACGATTTTATCAAATCCTTTCAAATCGGGTTTTGCTACAACTCCTATGAGTCGCTTCTTAATTCTTGTCATTGGATATATTATAGATGAGTTTCCAAAGTTTTCATGAGACCCTACGACCCTATCGTAAAATTGGTCTATTTTTGACTGGATAATAAATCCTGGACTAAATCCTGGATATTGCCATCCAAAAAAGATTCAACATTGCTAGTTTCAAAGTTGATTCTATGGTCCTTTATCATTCTGTAAGGATGCAATACATAGGATCGAATTTGATTACCCCAGCCTATATCCTTTTTCTCAGAATTAATTTTTTTTTCTTGTTCTTTAATTTTATTCATTTCTATATCATATAACTTGGAAGATAAAATTTTCATTGCCGAAGCTTTATTTTGATGTTGAGATCGTTGATTTTGACAACCCACGACTATTCCGGACGGAAGATGGGTAATTCTCACAGCAGAGTCAGTTTTATTAACGTGCTGACCACCAGCTCCACCTGCTCTAAAAGTTTCTACTTTTAAATCTTTATCATCTATATTAATATCGATATTTTCTTCAGCCTCAGGAAGAACGGACACGGAAGCAAAAGAAGTGTGTCGTCTTTTATTTGAATCAAAAGGAGATATTCGAACTAACCTATGAACTCCGGTTTCGTTGCCCAAAAAACCATATGCAAATTCTCCTTTAATCAGAATGGTACAGTTTTTTATACCAGCTTCTTCTCCATCTAAAATGTCTAAAAATTCAGCTTTAAAATTATTGATTTCCGCATATCTTAAATACATTCTAGATAGCATATGTGCCCAGTCTTGCGCTTCGGTTCCACCAGCTCCAGAATTGATGGATAAGATTGCATTCTTTGTATCATCTTTTCCAGAAAGCATCATCTTGATTTCGAACTCCTCCAAAATCTTACGAAATCCGTTTAAAGATTGTGTCAATTCCTCAATTAAATTGATATCTGCATCTTCTGATTTATAAAGATCTATAAGTTCGGTCGAATCGTTTAATTCAGATTCGAGAGCCTGATAAATTTCCAGATTCTTTTTAATAATTGATATTTCTTTTAATACACTTTGTGCTTTACTCTTGTCGTTCCAAAAATCTGATTTTTCACTATCCTTCTCTAGTATGTCTAAACGTTTTGTTTGGGTATCTGGGTCAAAGATAGTCTCTTACTTTCTTAAGTCTTATGTGAAAATCTTTTACAATCTGGTTTAACTCAATCATTTTTCTACCTTGCAAATAATGTTATATTTAATCTAACATTTTTATTGCCTAAAGGGAGTATAAATTGAAAAATCTCATATTAACACCTGGTCCCGTCCCTGTTCCAAGATTTGTAATGCTGGAAATGGCAAAACCGATAATTCACCATAGAACAGAAGAATTTGAAGAGATTTTTTATACGGCTACTGAGGGGCTGAAAAGTGTTTTTCAAACCAAAGAAGAAGTTCTAATACTTGCCTCGTCTGGAACAGGTGCTATGGAAGCAGCTGTATCGAATACCTTATCCAAAGGAGATAAGGCTCTAGTGGTAAACGGTGGAAAATTTGGTGAAAGGTGGTCAAAGATATGTAAAGCATTTGGCATTGAAGTAATAGAAATTTCGGTGGAGTGGGGACATGCGGTTGATTCTATCGAAATACAAAAAGCTCTTTCTGAAAATAAAGAGATAAGAGCAGTGCTAGTTCAAGCAAGCGAAACTTCGACCGGAGCAAGACATCCAATTAAAGAAATTGCCACTATGACAAGAGATAGGGACGATGTGATATTAATCGTAGATGGTATTTCTGGTGTAGCCGTTTTTCCAATTGAATTTGATAATTGGGGGATTGATATATTGATTGGTGGTTCACAAAAGGCATTCATGTTACCACCAGGACTAGCTTTTCTTTCTCTTAGCAAAAAAGCATGGGAGTTCTCAAAAAAATCAGATTTACCAAAGTTTTATTTCGACTTAGGGGCCGCATTAAAAAATAGTTTAAAGAAAACCTCTCCTTGGACTCCAGCTTTAACGTTGATAATCGGTCTCAATGCTGTTTTGAATTATTTTAACGATATTGGTTTGGATGGTCTTTATAAAAAACATTCCATTATGTCAGAAGCTACAAGAAAAGGTTTTCAAGCAATCGGACTTGCATCTTTTGCTCCGAACAACCCTAGTACGGCACTATCAGTAATAATGTCCCCAGATAATATTGATGCTGGAATTATTGTCAAGGAATTGAAAGAAAAATATGGGATTATTGTTGCTGGTGGACAGGATCAAGCAAAAGGTAAAATTTTTAGAATAACTCACATGGGGGATGTCCATAAAGATGATATTATTTCGGTAATTACCGCCGTTGAAAATATTTTAGAAAATACCGGTTTTGACTTAAAAAAGGGATTAGCCTCAAGTACAGCCGAAGCAATCTTCAAATAAAACGAGTAAATTTTTAAAATAAGCTTTCAATTTTTGAAAGTTTATTTTCAAACATGGCATCGATTAATACCAAATTAACCATTGCCTCTGCAATCGGAACAGCTCTTGGGCATAGGCATGGATCATGTCTACCTTTAATTTTTAAATTTCTAACCTTACCAGATTTATCGATTGATTTTTGTGGTTTTAAAATTGATGAGGTTGGTTTTAAAGCAAACCTTAGAATTAAATCTTGGCCGTTGGTGATTCCACCTAGCATGCCACCCGCATTATTTGAAGAAAACGTCACTTTTCCTTTCCTCTTCCCTGTCATGACATCGTTAACTTCGGATCCTTTTTTTTCCGCAATTGCGAAACCCATTCCAATTTCAAATCCTCTCACACCACCTATGCTCATTATTGATGATGCTAATCTAGCATCAATTTTATTAAACACTGGGGACCCAAGGCCTGCGGGAAGCCCAATGGTTCGTACTTCAATTACCCCACCAATCGAATCACCCTCTCTTCTCACAGTATCAATAATTGAACTCATTTGTTTAAATTTATTTTTATCTGGACATCTTAGAGGGTTTTTTTCTATATATTTGAGATTGATTTTTTCTATCTTGATATCCCCGATTTGATAAACATATCCGTAAGTTTTGATGCCTATTTTATTTAAAACTTTTTTTGCAACTGCTCCAGCAGCTACTCTCCCTACCGTTTCTCTATTAGAAGATCGGCCTCCCCCTCTATAGTCTCTGAATCCATATTTTTCATCATAAGTTAAATCTGCGTGTCCCGGACGATATATATCTTTAAAGTCTTCATACGATTTGGAAATAACATCAATATTATGAACAAGCATTGAAATTGGAGCACCAGTCGTTTTATTCTTAAAAAGCCCAGATAGAATTTCTACTTTGTCATCTTCTTTTCTTTGCGACGTGAGAATACTTTGACCAGGTTTACGCCTATCAAGCTCAAATTGAATATCTTTAGCGGTGAGAGAAAGTCCGGCTGGGCAGCCATCGATTACAACACCTACGGCTTTTCCGTGAGACTCACCCCAGGTAGTAATCTTAAATAAGTTTCCAAAAGAATTTCCGGGCATAAAAAGATTTTATCTTCAAAAAAAAAATAATGCAATTTGAGTAAACATTATATAATCAACATTGCATCTCCATAGCTATAGAAATTTAACCTTTCTTTTATTGCAAGCTTGTAACATTCCATCGTTAACTCATATCCAAGAAAAGCTGAAACTAGAATCAAAAGTGTTGATTTTGGCAAGTGAAAATTTGTTATTAACCCATTTACAAAATTAAATTGAAAGCCATCCTTAATGAACAAATCTGTTTCGACCCATTTGTTAGCATAATCACTATCAGACTGGCAGGATTCGATAGCTCTTAAAGTTGTAGTGCCCACAGAAATAATTCTTTTTTTTTCCTTTTTGTTCTTTTTAATCTTTTCAATTAATTCTCTATGGATAAAGAAACTCTCTTGATGCATTTTGTGCTTCGTAATGTCTTTTTCTTTAACAGGAAGAAAAGTCCCCAGCCCAACGTGAAGAGTAAGGTAGTCTATATCGACTCCGTTTTCTTCCATGGATGTTATTAGTTCCTTTGAAAAATGTAATCCTGCTGTTGGGGCAGCAATGGATCCTGACTTTTTTGCATAGACTGTTTGGTAATCAATTTTGTCAAAATCATCTGGATTCCTGCCTATATAGGGTGGTATTGGCATTTTGCCACATTCTCGAATTACTTCTCTGGATTCGCAATCAAAAACAATGTGCCATTCTTCATTTATTTTTTTTAAATAGCCTTCCGCCCCATTAGAGAAAGAAATTCGTGTATTTTTTGGATTCTTAGTTAACACAGTCCAGGTTCGTTGGTCAATTTCTCTTACTAGTAACATTTCTCTTGAATTGTTTTTTTCATCTTTAGTAAATAATAAAACCGAATCAACTTTGGTATCGTTAAATATCAACAAGTCCCCGTCGGCAATATAATTTATAATGTTTTTGAACTTTGTAATATTTATTTCTTCAGATTTCCTATCGACTACTAATAAACTCGATGAGCCCCTCGGCTTAGATGGCCGTGTTGCAATCAAATCGTTTGGTAAATCAAAGACAAAAGAAGATAAATCCATCTAATTCTTAAGCTTATTTAAAATCAGCCTTAAAGAATTAAGTTGTATGAAGCCCGTTGCATCACTCTGGTTATATAAATTATCTTTTTCAAATGTAGCTAGCTTTGAATTGTATAACGAATATTTAGATTTTCTACCCGCTGTTCTTACATTACCTTTATATATCTTTACTTTTACATCCCCTGTTACGTTCTTCTGAGATTCTTTAACGAAGGTCATCAGCACTTTCATCTCAGGTGAATACCAAAACCCGTTATAAATTAGTTGAGATATCTTCGGCACTAGCGAATCTCTTAAGTGCATCACTTCTCTATCCATAGTTATCGACTCTATAGCCCTATGCGCAACGTTCAAAATCGTCCCACCAGGTGTTTCGTATACTCCTCTAGATTTTATTCCGACAAATCTATTTTCAACAATATCTACCACGCCAACACCATTATCTCCGCCGACTTTATTCAATTTTCTTAAAAGGTTGACTGGATTAATTTTTTTTCCATTTAAAGCATAAGGCGTCCCATTTCTAAACGAGATAGTAATATAGGTAGGTCTGTTTGGCGTTTTTTCTAGATTCTTAACCATTTCATACATTTCTGGAGGCGGTTCAACCCAAGGATCTTCTAAAATACCCCCCTCGTAACTGACATGATAAATATTTCTATCACAACTATAGGGTTTGGACTTAGTAACCGGTACAGCAATTTTATTTTTTTTCGCATAGTCGATACAACATTCCCTTGATTTAAGATCCCAAATCCTCCAAGGGGCTATTATATCAATTTTTGGGGCTAACGCCTTAAAAGTAAGTTCGAATCTCACTTGATCATTCCCCTTCCCTGTAGAGCCATGTGCCACCGCAAAAGCTTTTTCTTTTTTCGCTATTTGAATTTGTCTTTTTGCAATCAAGGGGCGAGCAATAGATGTACCAAGTAGATAATTACCTTCATAAATTGAGCTTGCTTGTATCATCGGAAAAACAAACTCTTTTACAAATTCATTTCTTAAATCTTCGACATAAACTTTGGCGGCACCAACTTTTTTTGCTCGCTTCGCTATAGCTTTAAGATCTTCTTGTTGCCCTAGGTTGGCAATGTATGCCACTATGTCGGCATTATAGTTTTCCTTTAACCAGTGGAGTATTACCGAAGTATCGAGTCCCCCCGAATAGGCAAGAACAATTGTTTTTCTTTTCATAATCAAATTATGTATTTCCTATACGTTGATAGTCGAACAAATAAAAAGTAGCTTTTCTTTCATTATAATCTTTCTCAAGTTTGTAGCCAACATATTCAAGTTTTTCAAGAGGGTCTCCGTCACGTTTCTCTTCTTTTTGTTTATCTGAGAACTTACATTTAAATTTTAAATATTCTGGGTTAGGTCTTTGAGCATCCGGATATGTTGTAAAAGTTAATGAAACATCTTCTTCTATTTTTGTAGTATTAGGAAGTGTAAAACCAATAGCGAGACTGGCAGTAGTTAATTCAATAACATAAAGTTTAATCGGCAAAGAACCCTTGCCTTTGTTTTCGTTTTTTACAGTAACGGTATAGCTAGAATGAGGTAATTGCTCATTGTCAATAACATCCTGCACTGCACCATAATCTTCATTTTGAATTACGCCACCAATACTTAACATTTTATCCTCTTCATTATCAAAGTATTTATAATATCTAATTAAGTTTGATAATGCTAATCTGGCTATCCTTTTTGGATTTATCTCCTCTGTATGAATAGAAATCATCCTCACACTTTGTACATTTAGTAAGCAAATCGATTTGCTGTACGCCACTGCCCTTTAGGAAATTTCTATTGATACTTTGTAGATTTAAATAATATTTTTCTTCAATCTGATTAGAATCATCAGAAGAGAGGATGTGCTCATAGTTAAACTTGTTCCACAACGGTTTACTAACCTCGTAACAACACGCCCCAATAGAGGGACCAAGAGCAGCAATAATATCTTCTGGGTTACAATTAAATTCTTTTAGAATTCTTTCTATGGTTTTATTCACAATGTTGTAGAATGTTCCTCTCCAGCCAGCATGGACTACAGCAACGAAATTAGAATTCTCATCACTTAACAATATTGGTACACAGTCAGCAGTGCGTACGCCAATAAATAAATTTCGCTTGCAAGTTATTATTGCATCTCCATCTTTTCGTTCATTAAAATCAAAATCATCAGATATAAAAATTACTTTGTCACTATGGAGTTGATTTAAGAAATATGCTTTCTCTGAATTAGGAAGTATAAAATCTCTTTTTCCAAAATAATGTTCGATTCCATTTATAGCAGACAATGATTTCGAATTTAAGTAATTCTTTATCATGTTCCCAGATACTCCATTATGATATCCAAATCCCTAGGTAATTTTGCGGACAATTGAATTTCGTTCTTATTGGTTGGATGGCGAAAAGATAAAGATTCTGCGTGTAAGAAATGCCTTTTAACGATTTTTTTTAATCGATTATCAATATTTGAGTTGAAACCCTTCATGTAAACTTTGTCTCCCAAAATAGGATGCCCCAGTAGACTTAAATGGACTCGAATTTGATGAGTCCTACCAGTTAATGGTCTCGCTTCTATAAGTGAAAATTTATCAAAGGCTTCTTTTAGTTCCCATTCCGTGATTGCAGATTTAGGAGAATTTGAATTCTGAGAAATTTTTGTTTTATTGTTTTTATCTCTTCCAATCTCAATATCAATCAAACCTTTTTCGTCTCTGGGAATACCGTGCACCAAAGCCAGATAGCTTTTCTTTATTTCTCTATTGCTAAACTGATTCGACAAATTTCTGTGTGCCAAATCGTTCTTTGCAACTACCATAATCCCAGATGTTTCTTTATCTAGTCTATGTACTATTCCTGGCCTCATAATTCCCCCAATTCCAGACAAATTCTTACAATAATAGAGCAAGGCATTAACAAGTGTTGGATCAGTAATTCCCGATCCCACATGTACACTAAGTGGTGCAGGCTTGTTAATCACTGCTATATCGTCATCTTCAAAAATAAACTCAATTGGAATGTCAACAGGCTTTAAATCGTAAACTTGTAATTTAGGTGGGGATACTATTATTAAATCTTTTTCTCTTAACAAATAAGATGCCTTTGTTTTTTTGTTGTTACACAAGACGTACCCTCCCTTGATTAATTTCGCAATATAAGACCTTGATTTATCAGTCAAATTATCTGATAAGAATCTGTCAAGCCTTGTACTTACAGCGCGTACGCCAACGATAAATTGCCATGAAGAGCTATCCATTTTATTATTTAATTATGTTCATATAGTTAAGTTAATCAAATTCTTAACGGGAGGATGTATCATATATGCCAAAAAACAAAATAAAAGAATTGTATAAGAAAGATTCTCCATATTATGGTGAACTACCTAAGGACTTGATTAAAAGAGGTGTCTAATTCTTAACTGGGAGGGATAGGTAATTATTCTTATGATAATCCACAAATACTTTGGCGTTGATTATTATCATAATATTGTTCTGGATTGGATATGA
>CAJXCX010000024.1:0-8609 GCA_913051685.1 uncultured Spirochaetales bacterium | reverse complement strand
GGTATGTTGTCGTGTTTTTTGAACGTGATTGTTTGAATCCGATTCTCGTAGTTGGGATCTGTTCGCTCTATATAAGATATACGATTTAGCCACATCAAACATCTCATATTTCATTAGATTTTTTTCAACAATATCCTGAATGTTCTCAACATTGGGGGTGAAATTCGTGAACTTGCCTGAAATTTCATAACAGATATCATCCACAACATTATTTAGGGCCTTTTTTGTTACTTTGGTATCTGTTGCATCAACCGCTGACAATATAGCATTAAAAATTCGCTCCCTATCAAAAAGGACCTCTTCGCCGGTTCGTTTAACTACATACGAATTACCATTTTTATTCTGTCTCATATGACCTCCTCATTTGCTTGGGGAGACAACCAAGAATACCACAATATGTAGTGGCGTGTCTTATTTTATATCAGCATATAGTGTGTTTGTCAAAGGATTTATACTTTTTTTTTCATACTTCACATCAAGCAGAGAAATAGGCACAAAACAGGCCATATTTGCGCCCTTATTCAACTAGCCCCCGTTCCCGACACAGAACCTTTTGGGGGGGGTGAATTTTGCATTACGATGTTCTAATTTCTATCGTTTTTTGTTTCTTAACAGGTTCATTTTTAGGAAGAGTAAGAGTAAGTACCCCATCTGTTAACTTGCTATTGATCCCATCGATATTAACCATATCCGGGATTATGAAACTTCGGTTGTATTTACCCTCAAATCTTTCCTCACGTATGTTGGGACCCGCTAGTGCTTTATCGTCCTTTTTGATTTCCGAAGAAATTGTAAGAAAATTGTCTTCAACGGTAACGGATACATCTTCCTTTTTTGCACCAGGAAGATCTACTTCGATAACAAAAGATTTGTCATCTTCCCCTATATCAACCCTTGGTGATTGGTTCTCCAATCTCGAAAAAGGATAAAAAAACCGGTCAAAAAGATTGTTTCTTAACAGTATATTCATAGTGACTACCTCCATAAGCTAAAGGTAGTAATTGTTGACAAAAAATCAATAGTTGTTTTTACTACTGTAGGGATTTAATCGCTATGGCTAGATTATCAATAATTTTTCTTTTTGTTTTTACTCTACAATCTCTATCTGATGAACAGCAGATGGCAAGAGCCGATAGTCACGCCCCCATAAGTATCATGGGCGACCACTATCACAAGCAAGGAGAAATAATGTTCTCGTACAGATATATGTTCATGAACATGGATGGATACCAAAAAGAATCATCATCCACAAGTTATGATCGTGCGAGAACTAAGCACTCTGGTGGTACCACTGCAACGAATTCAGTTTACATGAATGTCCCCTTGGATATGGAGATGAAGATGCATATGTTCGGTGGAATGTATGCCCTATCCAATGATTACAACTTGATGGGCATGATTAATTATCATGATAATGCGATGGGAATCAAAAAACATTCAACTGGTGAGACAAAGACCTTGAGCTCAAAAGGCTGGGGTGATACGAAATTATCTATAATGCGAAAGCTTTTTCAATCAGAGATTGTAAAAATCCATGCTGGTCTTGGAGTGGGTTTGCCAACAGGCTCTATCTCAAAAGAAGACACTATGTTCGGTGGTTCAAAAGGAACCTTGGGATATGGTATGCAATTGGGTTCGGGAACATATGATATTTTGCCAGCACTAACGTATTATCATACAAGACGTAATTTCTCATTTGGCATACGGACAGACGCTGAAATAAGAACAGGTGAAAACAGTAAAGACTATACGCTTGGTGACAGATATACACTAAACACTTGGATAGCAAAACCAGTGACACAAATTAATTCTTCATTTTCTATAGGTATAAAAGCGGAATCCCTCGGTAAAGTTAATGGAACACATAAGGATATTGCTTCCACTATGAGCTTTGCACAGGATTCAGCATCAACCGGTTACAAGAAAGTTGATCTTTCAGTGGGCACGAACCTACTAACCCCATACAAAGGTCTAAGGTTTGCCATAGAGTATTTCAAGCCCATATACAACAAGGTAAACCAAGTACAACTTGATACAGACTACTCGTTAGTTGTTGGAGTGCAACATGCACTTCACTGATAACTCAGAAACTTGTCTAATATATTCGTTGAAGTCGCTTTGAGTAGCAAGGTCTTTTCTTCACCCTCTTCTCTCAGTTTGGAAATGTCTATTTCTTCTTCGGCCAACTCATTTTTATGTCCTATATACCAAGACTCAAGTCCTAGGGCCGTTATCTCAACATGGAACTGAAGCGCTAATGCCAAGTCCTTATAGACAAATGCCTGATTATCAAAATTTTCACTTGAGGCTAACCTTGTTGATTCCTTTGGATTATCAAATGTTTCTCCGTGCCAGTGTAAAACGTCTACATTTCTTAAAGACGAGAGTAAGTCACAAGATTCTTCATTTTGCAAAACCAAATTTCCCCAACCAATTTCTTTTTTCTCGCCCTTGTAAACACGAGATCCCAATACCTTGGCAATCAGTTGGGCTCCTAAACAAATTCCCAACACTTTACCTTGGTTTGAAATATGTTTTTCTATTAGTTGCAATTCTTCTTTGATAAACGAATATTTTCCTTCATCGTTGGCGCTCATTGGACCACCCATTATTATGACGACATCTTCTCTTAAAGGTTTGACCAAACTCATTTCTGAAGATGCATCATATTCTTTAATTGTGATTTGTTTATCTTTGAGGATATTTTTAAAAAATCCCAAATCTTCGAATTCTATATTGTATATGGCGTGCACCAACCTAGGCATTCAATAATCTTACCAGAAACAATTACGACATTAATCTATCTTTAACGATTGCGGCACTTGGAACTTTTTTGAGATTAAACGAATCCAAATCCTTTTTAACCTATGGTACAATACCCACGGGTGATACGATGATAAACGTACGTGCGCTGGCCATTTCCGTAGCTATTTTGTGGGGTGGCGCAATGGTAATCATGGGTTGGACCGCCTCATATGGTTGGGGAGAAGAAATAGTAGCAGTCATGGGTTCAGTCTATATAGGTTACCGTCCCGGTTTTTTGGGGGGGATAGTAGGAGGCATATGGGGCACCCTCGATGGCGCCATAGGAGGGTTCGTTTTTGGATGGCTCTACAATTGGCTTGCTAAGAAATTCTAATATCAATTTGGATTAACATTGGAATCTATCAATAAAAAATCTGAAATAATTTTTCTTTCGTTATCGTTAACTTTAATTTTCTTATTACTCACAGGAGGAAAGGTAATCGATCCTACGTATATCGAATGGATTACTCTTGGAGATGAAAAAACTCACTGGCTTAATTGGCTTTTCTTTCGAGAAACAAACCTTTTTCAGTTTCCTATTTTTAAAAATTACCTATATGGATTAGATATAAGTTCGTCTCTAGTATTAAATGACGCATTGCCCATAATGGCAATTTTATTTAAACCCATATCTGGCTTATTACCTGATAATTTTCAATATTTTGGGATTTGGCTTTACATATGTTTTATCCTTCAAGGTTTTACTGCATTTTTTTTAATTAGTAAATTTACGAATGACAGGCTCTTATGCCTTGTTGGTTCACTTTTTTTTACTATTGCCCCACCATTTCTATGGAGGTTGCACGGTCATTACAGCCTCATGGGACAATGGTTAATCTTATACGCACTCTATATTTATTTCGATAATGATTTTAAATTCAAAAAATGGTTTTTTCTAATTTCATTTTCACTCTTGATAAATGCCTACTTTAGTGGAATTATCTTCGGGATTTTTCTTGTTGATTTAATTCAAGCAAGGTTGAAAAAACTACTCAGCGATAGAGAACTAACCGTACGATTAGCATCGATAACAGGTTGGAGCATACTTTTTGGTTATTTGCTGGGATACTTCCTGGCGGGAGTTGGGTCGGGAGCTAAAGGTTTTGGACTCTTTAGAGCAAACTTGGATTCCTTTTTCGATTCCGACAATCATCAAGGTTGGTCAAGGATTTTGCCAGATTTAGCTTCCGTAGAATATGACCATGAAGGTTTCGCTTTTTTAGGAATCGGCATATTGATTTTGCTGGCTATTTCATTAATCGTATTGTTCTTCAATCAGAAGAAAATCAACATAGATGCCAAAAAAGTTCTTCCAATATCCTGTCTTGGTTTAATGTATTTCATTTTTTCATTGTCAAACAACGTCGTATTAGGAGACACCGAATTGTTTCAATATGACATTCCAGCATTTTTGAATTTCATCACTAAGCCATTTCGTTCATCAGGAAGGTTCATATGGCTTCCGTTTTATCTGATTTATTGTTTTATTTTTTATATTTTATCTCGAAATTGGTGCAGGCAATACTCGCGAATCTTGGTTCTTATCTTTTTTGCTCTACAAATTTACGACTCCA
Source organism: uncultured Spirochaetales bacterium (assembly GCA_913051685.1). Taxonomy (GTDB): domain Bacteria; phylum Desulfobacterota_D; class UBA1144; order UBA1144; family UBA1144; genus UBA1144. Next base: position 4,230 of record CAJXCX010000024.1, on the reverse strand, counting down.
GTGAAATTTATAGTCATTTGAGAAACAAGTTTAGTCGCCCAGAAGTATACTGGAAAAACGATAAAACAATTCGTTACTTACCAGGATTCAATTCGCCTTTAAAAGATGGACTTTGGAAAGAATTTCCAAAAAAATACAGCAACATCTTCTATGTCGTGCCACAAACGGGATATCATCATATTAGTAGTTCATCTTTACCGGATGAACACCACAATTTTTTTCCCCTTTCATATTATGCGGCATCAAACAAAATGGGTATAAATTCAGGTTACTTCTCAAGATATAGCAAAAAAAGGTACAAACTAATGAAGGACAAATTAGAAAAATCAATAAAGAACAATCAGTTTGATAAAAATGCCATATATTATTTTAACGATGACGACCTTTGGAGCCTCGTTCTCAAATACGATAAAAAAACCAACTTTATAGGGGAAATTGATGGCTATAGAATTTTTGCCCCAGGTTACTACAAATAAATCCTAGAGATTGTAATGTTCTCTTGAAAATATAAGTTCATATTTTTTTTCTTCTTTTTTTGTGAAATTTGAATCTTGTTGAGCAATTTTATTGAAAAATTCAAAATAATTTTTGTTTGGATATAAGAATGGAGTAATTTTAGTTTTTGGGAATATCAATAAGTAGCCATCATTGATTTTCGAGATTAGATAGTTTTCGTAAGATTCGCTTTCATAGACATTACTTGAAAATAAAAAATAACTATCTGGTTTTATATTGAGCTCGTAGTACATAACGTACGTTCCATAGCCAAAAAAAATAACCCTATCGTTGTTGTTAACCACTTCTCTTAATTCGGCGATAAGTTTATAATCAACATTTTTTTGTTTAGCTTTAAAAAAAGAACCATTTGTAAGAAAAATAATCTGGTTTTTTATAATCGTTGGAACGCCATATATATTAAATACTAGTGGAAACACAAGAAAAAATATCGGTATAAGTCGGACCAATCTATGTCTTGTTAAATCAAAAAATATTGACAATCTACTCTTTAGAAACTCTTTATTTAAATCAATTGATACAAAAACAAGCAAAACCATAGGGATAAATAAGGTTATTAAGGCAATAAAAGTGCTCTTGTAAAAATAATAGGACAGATTAACTAGACAGAAAAAAACCAACATGATAATAAAGTCAAAATAATTCTGATTTAATTTCTCTCTTTTACGGAGAATGTCGATTGTAAAAAATCCTATAAATAATAAAAATGGCCAGAACAAAGAGAACTTTTGAATATTCCAATTGAACAGAGAATATTGCAACATCGTTTTGGCTCCAAGATTAAGACCGTTGTCGTATACAAAAAAATAAATTAAGGCCCCTAGAATTAAAAAAATCATAAGTCTTAAAAAATACTCTTTCGTGAAGATAAGGAATGTCCTCGATAAAGATAAATTGTTAGAGGAGTATTTTGATAGCAAAACAATTAAAAAATATGCCGCTAAATACGCCAGGCCTACACTAAACGACAAAACCATTATTAACAATAGGGAAGCAAATGTCCTTCTCGATCTTAGTCCATATGTATAGGTGAGAAATATTGGAATAATCCACAAGTCGGTTCGTAGAGGTGAATTTTGCACATATGAAGAGCCAAATTTTAAATCAATTAAATAATAGCGAAGAAAGATGGCGCTAATGATGAATAAAGTAAAAAGGTATCTTGAGTTAATGACTCTCTTCGAGAGTTCGTAAAGACAAATTAAAAATACAAAAATAGATAAATGGATTAGGATATAAAAATTATGAATATCAAATCCTATTTTTACCCACAAGGCCAGGGCCAACGAAAGTAAGAGGTCGTATTGAAAATATATATTTCCAAGAGGCTCTCCGTGTAATATTCCTAGAGTTGGTATTGCCACAAATTCAAAATCATATTGTTGTATAAACCCTATGGGGACTAGAGAACAAAAGACTATCAATAAAAATAAGAATGAAAATCTACCTGTTGATGATTTTACATTATCAGTCAATGCAAAACCTATTAAGAGAAAAAGAGCAAAAGACCAAGAAAAAACATTTGTATAATCATAATCATAAAAGCGAAAATAGTATCCATTAGCCGTAAGACATGAAAAAAGCCACAAAACGAAAAAAGATATTAACAGTATAGTCGAGACCAAGGGAGCAATGGACTTCATACTGGGGGAGGTGCACCTTTTTTGGTTTTTAAAGACTAAGAATAGCGAGATAACATAGCTAAAACTTAAAATAGAAAGAAGAATTGATTCAATCCCCGTATTCTTTGTGAACCAATATTGGTTATAAATTGGAAAGTTATCTAGAAGAGGTGTGGGATATATCTTATAAGTCGTAATCTCGGGGAAAAAATAGAACAAGATGTAAATTAAAAAAGAAAACAAAATGAGGTAAAAAAAATCTATTCGATTCATTTTCTTTAAAAAGTCCATAGATTGAATATAATGGTAATATAATTAATAACATACTTTGGATTTTTCTTAAGAGTTCTAGATGAAATTTTTAAAAAGTTTTGCTCCATCCAGATTTCTAATTCTACAAATATTGATAGCGACATTATGTTTTTTGGTTTGCTCATCGCTTAATTATGAGATTATCGATCCCAGAAACTTTTCTTGGTTTCTAAAACCTACCATAACTAACGACATACAAACTCATTGGATTTCTTGGGAGTTTTTTAGGCATACGGAGTTTTTTCAATTTCCATTTTTAATCAATCCGCAATATGGTGCGGGATTAAATCTGAGCATCTTTCACACGGATTCCATTCCGCTAATGGCTTTTTTACTCAGAATGTTCGATCAATTTCTTCCATCCGACTTTCAATATTTTGGTATTTGGACCTTGCTATCATTTTTTCTAATGATTCATTTTTCAACTAAACTTATGAATATATTTGTCCAGAACAAGACTCTATCTTTGATTTTTTCTATATTTTTTACTATTTCGCCACTCTTTATTACTAGAGTTTTTACACAACAAGCGGTAAGTTCACATTGGCTTATCGTCGCCGCACTTTATCTCTATTACAAAGATAGTCCAAGATATTTACCATGGGGGGTTCTGCTTGTAATTTCGCTATTGATTAATGGATATGTGGCCGCAATGGTCTTTGCTATATTCTTTGCTTTTACTGTTAGGCAATACATGGTTAACAAGAATTACAATTTAAGTCATATATACAAATTGCTTTTTATTTTTTCAATAATTCTACTAAGCGCATATATATTTGGCCTGTTCTCTATAGGTAAGGGTATCAAGGAGGGGGGGTTTGATATTTACGGTTCTAGTCTGCTTGCGTTTATTAACCCATTATCTCCAGTTGGATTTCAGAGTTCCACGAATATAGTCTCAACGCACTCCATTATCATGGAGGTTATTACGAGTTCATATATAAATTTCGGTTCATGGCGACAAGAAATGAAAGAAGTTGAAGGTTTTGCATTCCTAGGTACCGCTGCATTGCTTTCTATACTCATAATACTTTTTAATTTTAAAAAACCGACTAAATTGTTTAAAACTAAAAACATACACGCGCCTGTTTTGATTATTGGTTTAGTTCTGTTTGCATTTGCATTATCTAATAATATTTATTTGGGAAATGCAAAAATCATTACTTATAGTGTTCCAAGTATTTTTGAACCTTTGGTAGAAGTTTTTAGAGTTTGTGGAAGATTTAACTGGGTTCTTTATTACTTGATAATTTTCTTTATATTTGTTCGGCTAAGCGAATGCCTACAGCCAAGACTTCTACATTTTATCTTACCCTTGCTTATCCTAATTCAAATTTTTGATAGCTCGAGGATAACGAGCATATACGCACTAGAGCTAAAATCTGATCCGACGTATTTGAAGTCCAACGGAGGTCTAGAGAAAATTAAGTTGCGGGATCCAATTTGGGAAGAAATTGCCTCCAAGTATGACAAAATTAGAATGTATCCGATTAAGAATAAGCCCAGAAATTATATAGAGCTTGCCTATTTTGCTTCAGAAAACAACATGTCAACAAATTTCGGTTATTTTTCCAGAGTAAATCATACAACCGAAGATATTATTAACAGCAAATTACTTGAAGAACTAGAAAACAATAAACTATCCAAAAAATCAATTTACATAATTCGTGATTCTACTCTTTGGGAATCGTTGCAGAAGAGTCAAAATAAGGCTAATTTTCTTGGCGTACTAGATGGATACAGAGTTTTGGTGCCTAATTTTTATTGATATATTGCGAAT
>CAJXCX010000023.1:0-8745 GCA_913051685.1 uncultured Spirochaetales bacterium | reverse complement strand
CTCCCACTATAGGAATTCCAATTTTTCTGGCTTCTTTAATTGCAATATCTTCTTTGCCAGTATCAACTACAAAAATTGCACCGGGCATTTTTTTCATATTCATTATACCGTTTAGTAAATATTCCAATTTCTTCATCTCTCGTGTTAGAGATATTTGTTCTTTTTTTGGTAAATTATCCATCTCGCCATTGTCTTTTAATTGTTTTAATTGGATTAAATAATCCACTCTAGATCTTATAGTATTAAAATTAGTTAAAGTACCCCCAAGCCATCTTGAGTTTACGAAGGGCATATTGCAACGAAGGCCTTCTTCTTGGATAATAGCTTGGGCCTGTTTTTTAGTTCCAACAAATAGAATCTCTTTCCCGGAGGCAACCATGTCTCGTGCAAAATCATAAGCGACTAAGAACGATTGTAAGGTTTTTTCTAAATCAATAATATGGATACCATTCCTGGAACCATAGATATATTCTTTCATGGAAGGATTCCACTGACTTGACTGGTGACCAAAATGAACACCTGCTTCTAAAAGCTGTTTCATAGTAATAACACCGTCTTCAGGCTGGTCGTTTTGAACTTGTTCTACTCGCTCATCGCTCATAATGAATATAAGCTGAAAAGTTAACATAAATAATTTCAAAATCAAATCAGAAACATATAGAATGTTCTATAGAAAAGAAGAATGGATAATATAGAATATACAATCCAATTAATGTGGAGGGCTGGCAGAATTGGCAATGCACCGGTCTTGAAAACCGGCGTCCTCACGGACTTCAGGGTTCGAGTCCCTGGCCCTCCGAGAAGTTATGAGTTTTAATATTGTAGCTACCCCTATTGGGAATTTAGACGATATTTCAAGAAGAGCCATAAAGGTTCTTGAAAATTCAGAGATTATATTATGCGAAAAAAAGACTAGAGCTTTAAAATTGCTGAATTACTACAATATCAGACCCAAATTGTTGATTCCTTATCATGATGACAAATTCTTCAATATATCACGAACTGTAATTGAGAAAATAAATAATGGTGGAACTGTATCTCTAATTTCAGATGCAGGTACACCATTAATTTCAGACCCGGGGCACAAGCTTGTTTCAGAACTAATTAAGGTTGGTATAGAACCGGTATCTATTCCCGGTCCCACATCAATTACGTCAGCACTCACATTGTCAGGAACGGATATAAGCAATTTTATTTTTCTTGGTTTTCTCCCAAGAAAAAATATAAAAATCTTAGAAATATTAAAAAAGAATTTATGTCTAAGTATACCCGTTGTTGTATTTGCAAATTCAAGGAATCTTAAACTAATTGTAAAAATTATAGATAAAAACTTTCAAGATTCTTTTGTATCGATATCAAAAGAGATATCGAAAATCCATGAAGGAACACTAAGAGGTTCTTCCAAAAAAATTTTGAAAAATATAGACAACTCGTTTTACGATAAGGGAGAATTCGTTCTAGTAGTCAAAGCATCTGCGGAAGATACAAATAATTTAGAAGAAAAAGATTTATTAGAATTATTAGACATTTTCAAAGAAGAAGGAATCTCGCTCAAAAAGAGTGTGGATATATTAAACAAGAAATTGAGCATGAGTAAGAAAACTATATATTCGGAAGCTCTAAAGAAATGGGATAGAGATTAAGGTTGGTCCTTAAAGCCAACTTCCTTTTCTATCAAAGACGAAATCATTAATAATTTATTCTCTTCCATTTTGTTCGTTGTTAGTTGAACTCCTATAGGAAGTCCATCACCTGACAACATAAAAGGTATGGATATCGATGGGAGCTCGGCAAGATTTGCTGGTATTGTCAAAATATCAGAGAGGTACATACTTAAAGGATTGTTTTTCTTTTCACCAACATTAAAAGGTAGTTCCGGACAAGTCGGGGACAAAATACAATCAACTTCTTGAAAAGCTTTATTAAAATCATCGATTATCATATTCTTAACTTTAATCGCTTTTAAATAATAGGCATCATAATAACCTGACGATAAAGCATATGTTCCAAGCATTATTCTTCTTTTAACTTCATCGCCAAAACCTTTAGAGCGATTGTTTACATAAAACTCTTCTAAGGTTCCGTCATTTACATCTTCGGAAAATCCATATCGGACACCATCATATCGTGACAAATTAGAACTAGCTTCCGATGGTGCAATAATATAATAAGTAGCAACAGCGAATTGAGCGTTTGGTAGTTTTATATCTTTTATCCTAAAACCTGTGCCTTTCAAGGATTTAACAAGAATTTTGAAATTTTTTTCTATTTCTTTATCTAATCCTTCTTCCAACATAGTAGAGGGAATGCCAATAGTAAATTCCTTAGGGGAGAAATCTTCTTTTTTTAGAAGATTATAAGATTGCGTACTAGGCAGGTTCGCAGAGGTAGAATCTTTAGAGTCAAAGCCTGATAAAATATCAAGAAGTATGGCAGCATCATTAACGCTAACCGTTAAAGGTCCAGCTTGGTCGAGAGATGAAGAAAATGCAATCATTCCGAACCTACTAATTCTTCCATAAGATGGTTTAAGTCCCACGACCCCACAAAAAGAGGCAGGTTGTCTAATTGAGCCTCCTGTATCTGTCCCTATAGAAGCTATTGTCAACCCAGCAGCTACAGCTGCAGCAGAGCCTCCGCTAGAACCACCTGGTACTTTATCGTAGTCCCAAGGGTTAAAAGTTGGACCGAAGAAGGATGTTTCAGTTGATGAACCCATTGCGAATTCATCCATATTGTTCTTACCAAGGATGATAGCCCCCGCAGCGTTAAGTTTTTCATACACCGTTGAATTATAATTTGATATATAATTGCTCAGCATTTTAGATCCACATGTGCAAAGCTCATTTTTCACGAGGAATATATCTTTCAAGCTAATAGGAATTCCATGGATTAGGCTTTTATAATTCTTCTTGATAACGTCATCATCGAGGAGAATAGAGCGCTTAGTTGCAGATTCTTCAAACAAAGAAATGTATGTGTTAAGTTTTGAGTCAATCTTTTTTATATTATCAAATAGATTTTTTGTTACTTCCGAGGGAAGAAATTCTTTATTCTTGAAACCATTAACAATATTTTCAATGGACATCCTCTTCATTTAATCATTCCTCATCTATAATTTTCTTTACCGAAAAAAAATTACCATCTTTTTTAGGTGCATTTTTTAATACTTCATCGATAGGTAATTTTGAAATGACAGTATCATCTCTTTGAGCATAATCAATATTGCTATCCATCTTTAGGTCTGATTCATGATTGGAGGCGGAGTTAAGTAGGTCCATATAATTTAAAATTTCAGAGAAGCTTTTCACAAAAGAACCTAGGCTCTTTTCCTCAATGGACAATCTGGAAAGTTTAGAAATCTTCAATACAAGTTTTTTATCAACTGACATTTTAATCTATACCTATCCCTTTAGTTTATCAACAATAAAATCTAAAACAATTGTTTCGAGTTTGGAATTGTTAGCCCGGTTTATTTCTTGTACTCCTGTAGGACTAGTAATATTTATCTCAGTTAGCATATTATCAATAATATCTATGCCTGCAAAATAGATTCCATTTTGTACCAAGAAAGGTTTTATTCTATCACATATGTCCTTGTCGGATTGTGTAACTTTGGTCTTTTTGGGTATTCCTCCAGCATGAAAGTTGCAAATAAAACTTCCTTCTTTCGCAATTCTATTGATAGCTCCAATGGGCTCTCCATTGAGAAGCACAATTCGTTTATCCCCCTTAGAAACATTAGGAAGGAATCGTTGGGCTATTATCGTATCATTTATCTTTTGCTCGTCACTGTACCTAAACACACCCTCCCCCCCGCACAGAGTTGTTGGTTTAATTACAACACCGTCTTCAAATTTGTTTGCAAAATTTTTTATTTGGGTAATCGAAGAGGTTACTATAGTTGGTGGGACAATATCTTGAAAATTCAAGGTAACCAATTTTTCATTAAAACTTCGTAAAGATGTTGGGTTGTTCACCACCAGAACTTTATCTTTAACCATATCAAGCATATATGTTGCATGAATATAGTCCAGATTAACGGGTGGATCTTTTCGCATAAAAACAATATCCATTTCTTCTACAGATATTTGCATATGGTCATTTTCCCTATAAATCTCCTTGGTCTCAAGCATTTCAATTTGTAAGCAATTTGATTTTAGAGTTGAGTCAAAATATAGTCCATCAATTAAAGAATAATAAATATCAAAATCTCTATTTTGACATTCCAGCATAAACAAATACGTTGTATCTTTTTCCGTATCAATCAAACTTAGCTTGTCCATGATAAAAAGAACTTTTTTCATATCATTTCTACAAACTTTTTAAAATATCTTCGAGAGTCATGAGGTCCCGGTGATGCCTCAGGATGGTATTGAACCGAAAAGCATTTGTTTGCCTTAGATTCTATACCTTCAACGGTATCATCGTTAAGATTTATATGAGTAATGTTAACATCATTGATTTTTGAATTAATTACCGCAAAACCATGATTCTGGCTTGTAATCTCAACCTTTTTGTCTTTAAGGTTCATAACTGGATGGTTAGCCCCTCTATGTCCAAATTTAAGTTTAAAAGTTTTCATTCCTAATGCTAACGAGAGAATTTGATGTCCCAAGCAAATGCCAAATATTGGCTTATATCCTAACAATTTTTTTACGTTGTTAATCGCATAGGTTGCCGCAGATGGGTCACCTGGCCCATTGGAAAGCAGGATTCCATCAGGATTAAAGCTCTTCACGGTATCTACATCCGTATCGCAAGGACCAACGATAAGGTTAATATTTAGTTCTTTATGTAATATATTTAAAATATTCTTTTTACAACCAAAATCATAAACGAAAATATTCTTTTTATTTTTCTTACTACCTATCTTGTATATTTCTTTACATGTAGCCCTTAAGGTTAAATCGTTTCCCTTCATTTCAGGAGACAGTTCAAGTTTGTATTTTAATTTATCTACATCTTCCTGTTTCGAAGAAATAATGCATCTTTGCGCTCCCTCGTTCCTTACTATTCTTGTTAATTCTCTAGTGTCTATATCGGAAATTCCTACGACTTTATTTTGAATTAAATATTCTTCCAAAGTCATCTCGGAAATAAAATTTGATGGATATGGACAAAATTCTCTTGCTATAAATCCTTTAACATAGCATTCATTAGATTCGTTATCTTTTGAATTGATTCCATAATTTCCAATATGAGGATAAGTCATTAAAACTACTTGGGAATGATATGAAGGATCGGTAAGAATTTCTTGATATCCCGTCATAGACGTATTGAATACTATCTCGCCAATTGTTTCGCCACGGAACCCAAAACCCAGGCCATTAAACATTTTGCCGTTTTCAAGATATAGAATAGAGCCTTTACCCATTAAAATACTGAAAATACTTCCTTTAATAAAGTTTGTCAATTTATAAAAGAGTATTAAAATACATTATGATTAAGCCTTTGGGGAGACTTCTAAAAAATATAAGTAATGACTTATTCTTTTCGGGGTTTTACCCCGCAGGTGATATAAAGTCCTACCACCTAAAATATTGGCTCATATTTGTAGTTAATATATATTTGAAGATTTATCATCGAGTAGAAGTAATCAATTCAGAAGAAATTCCCCAAGCTGGCGGGGCTGTAATAGCATCAAACCATACCTCGCATCTAGACGGGATTATAATTAATTCTATCACTGCATTTCATACTAGACGAAAGATTACTTTTCTTGCCGCAGAAGATGTTTATAATAAAAATTTCTTGTTCAAATTTTTATGCAATTTGGGTAATTGCATTCCCGTAAAGAGATCAACAAGCGACAGAGTTGGTCTCTTAAAAGTAATCAAACTTTTAAAAAAGGATAACCTTGTAGGTCTTTTCCCAGAAGGTCAAAGGTCTCATGATGGTAGTATTGGTGACGGTAAACTTGGGGTAGCGATAATGGCTCTTAAATCTGGGGTTCCTATAATACCATTGGCAATACAAGGAACCTTTGAAGCTTTTCCAAGAAAAACAAAATTTGTTAAGCCGGTAAAGATTACTCTTAAATTTGGGCATGCACTTCACTATGATATAGAGAACAAGCCATCAAAAGAAAGGATTACCGCTGTGAAAGACGAAATAATGGGCAATATCCAAAACTTACATGGCAGCATTAACTAATATTAAATTTTTCTTTTAAAATTTTGTTAATTACTTGAGGGTTGCCCTTCCCTTGTGTGGCCTTCATTGTCTGACCAACAAAGAACGCTATTAATTTAGTTTCACCATTTAAGATTCTATCGTATTCATCAGAATTATCCTTAATGACCTTGTCTATTATGTTATTTAAAAATTCTTCTGAACTTTCTTGTTGTAACCCCAACTTATTAATTACATCGTCGACACTGTCATTTGTTTCAACAATTTTAGACAATATCTCTTTCGCCGAATTACTATTTATCGTACCTTCTACAATGGCCTGAATTAATCGGGCAAAGTTTTCTTCGCTGAGCACGAAATTGTCTTGGTTTATATATCGTATAATCTCGCTCAATATCCAATTGCATATCATCTTAGGTTCGTTAATATATTTCAAAGTACAATCAAAAAAATCAGATAAAACTTTGTCTGAAAGCAATATATCGACTTCCTCTTGTGACAAATGAAGCTCGTTTAAATAACTGTTCATTTTATCGTCTACTGATTCCGGCATCGAATTAAGGATTTTTGTGATTCTTTCTTCAGATAGAAGTAGTGGTTGCAAATCTGGATCAGGGAAATATCTATAATCATGCGCATCTTCCTTGGACCTCATTGCATAAGTTTTATTAGATGCAGAATTAAAAAGTCTTGTTTCCTGTGCGACCTTTCCACCATCTTGGATGAGTTTGATTTGTCTATCAATCTCATATTCAATTGCTTTTTGAACAAACCTGAAAGAGTTAACATTCTTAATTTCTGCCTTGGTACCCAACTTGCTAGAACCAGCCCGCCTTACGGAAATATTAGCGTCACATCTAAAGTTCCCTTGTTCCATATTGCAATCCGACACACCCGCAAAAACTAGTATATTTCTCAGCTTTTTTAAGTATTCGATTGCTTCCTCCGATGAAGAAATGTCGGGTTCGGTAACTATCTCAACAAGGGGGACTCCCGCCCTATTTAAATCAATCATAGAATATTCGTCAGATAAATCATGAATTAATTTTCCTGCGTCTTCTTCCATGTGAATTCTATTGATTCTTATTTTTTTGGTTTTTTCATTAGGAGCAAGAATGTCAATATGGCCACCTGTAGCTAACGGTTCATCGTATTGACTTATTTGGTAACCTTTAGGTAGGTCCGGATAAAAGTAATGCTTTCGTGCAAAAGTTGACCTCGAGTTAATTGTACAATTTGTTGATAAACCAGCAAGAATTGCGAGATCTACCGCTTTAGAATTTATAACAGGGAGGACCCCGGGCAATCCTAAATCTACTTCCGAAACATTCGAATTGGGATCGGAGCCAAAATCTGTATTTGAACTTGAAAAAAGTTTTACATTTGTTTTAAGTTGCGAGTGTACCTCAAGTCCGATTACAGCCTCGAATTTCATAAAAATCCACCTTGTTAAATTATGCTTACTTTATAATCTTACCCGTTTTGTAATGCCATAATACCAAATCTAGCTCTCCCGTAGTTGAATTCACGTATTCTATTGACCAGATGGACTTGATTTTTTATAAACCAAAATAGTATCTCCTGCATATATTGTTGATGAACTTAAATTGTTCAATATATAAATTTCATCTATCGAATTAGAGAATTTTAATGCTATCCCAGACAACGTATCTCCTTTCTCGATTTTGTATGTGTGAAGATCGCGATTAATTTGAAATTTTGCATAGACCTTTTCTTTATATCCAGCAGGGACATTGATAAAATACGATGCATCAGGAGGTGTGATACGTCTCAAAATGGATGGATTAAGTCTTCGCAGCAAATCTCCATCTATATTAATTAACGTAGCAATATAATCTAGTCTCGTACCAGGGGGCACTTCAACCTGTTCAATGTCAATACCATCCTCAATTTTTAAATCTTCAAATCCATACTTGGTTAAATTTTTTGATATTGTAATTACTGCTAGTATTTGTGGTACATACTCCTTTGTTTGCTTGGGAAATGTATGTCTTGATAGATACCAAAAATCTTTTGAATTATATTTCTCAATAGCCGCTTTAACGGTCAGGTCTCCAGAATTGTATCCAGCAAGAACAAGTTCCCAACTTCCGAATTTCTTTTTTAGACTAGTAAAATATTCTGCGGCCGCAACAGTAGCCCTATAAGGATCCCTTCTTTCGTCTACCCATTCGTCTATCCTTAAACCAAAAATTTTTGCTGTTGAAGGTATAAACTGCCAGAGACCAACAGCGCCCGCTCTAGATCGTGCATTGTAATTAAATCCGCTCTCAATCATTGAAACATATTTAAATTCTTTTGGTATATTGTATTGAGCAAAAATTTTTTTTACAGTTTTGTCGAATTGCCATTGTCTAGGATAAACTCGCTTGTAAAATGATCTTCCTTTCTCCGTATTTGAAAAGTAGTTAATATATTTTTGTATTTTTTTTGCCTTAAATGTAGAGCTCGTGTATTTCGCCATATTATCAAAAGATGGCGTATTGATTTCGTCTAAATTGGCAGAAACAAGTAAGGTCATCAAAAAAAAATAAATAAAAGAACTTGTTCCTATGTTCGCAAATCTCATTATAACAACAATTTTTTTAT
>CAJXCX010000022.1:0-8847 GCA_913051685.1 uncultured Spirochaetales bacterium | reverse complement strand
TTCCTTTAGAGATGCGTCATCAAGAGCATCTTCTGTAGCTGCAAGGCAGAGATTTAAAGTCCTGAGTTGTTCTGGAAAATAATGACGCGAAAAGCCCTTAGCTTCATAAGCTGGTGATTGAATCTGAGTAGAAAAAAGAGAGACAGGGCCTGCTCTACGTTTTCCAGATTCAAAGCTCGTAAGCGTCTCTTTTTCATTTTCACCTGCAGCCGAAATTAAACCTAAACCTGTTACGTATATTTTCAATTTCCATCCTTTGGGGCATTCATCTGTATAAATCGAGATAAAGAATCTACAGTAGCAAAAACCTCACGACCTTCATTCATGTCCTTTATCTCAATCTTAAAATGTTTTTTAAGGAGAACAACAATTTCTAAAGCATCCAATGAATCAAGTCCAAGTCCTTCGCCAAACAAGGCCACATCATCCTTGATTTCTGAGGGGTCAAGCATCTCTAACTGACCCAAATTACTCACGAGTAGTTGCTTTACTTTTTGACGAATTTCTGTTAACTCGTTTTCGTGGCTGCTGTTCATTTAAGTCTCCTCTTCTGGACCCCATACGTCATGATGCAAGAAACATTCATAAGGATGCTTCTCTGTAAACGCTTCTAATACATTCACATATTCTTTAACCCACTTTGCCAACTGTTCCTTTTTGTTTTTTTCACTATTGTACGACGGATACCAAATATTTGAAATGTCAACCATGTATTTCCTTTTAGATATCTTATGTGTTAATAATGCAACAACCGGGCTACCAGCAGCAGCAGCCACATAGAATGCTCCGTACGGAAAATATGCAGGTGTGCCTAGAAATAGCACCTCTAAGGTATCAAAACCGTATCCTCTATCCCCCATAATGCATACAAGTTTTCCCTTCTTTAATGCTTGCATCATCTCAATAACACCTCCAAAATAACCTTCTGGATCAATAACTTCTACAGGCTTAGTTTCTTGTTCGCCTATCTTCAAAAATTCTCTAACTGCAGGATTATCTTCAGGGAGCATTACTATGCAAATATCCTTTTTTAAATGTTCTGTTTGTCGTAGAGCTACTTGCCAATTACCAACATGACTTGTAAGAAGAACAACTCCCTTTTTTGATTCTTGAAGTACTTGTATCGCCTCTTTTGTATTAATATCGTCATATTCGAAATAGTCAGGATACTGTGTGCTAGCATATCGGTCAATAAGTTGTCTACCCTGATTTACAAAAATCCGGTTAATATGCCAGTAATTGGTTAAAGCTGTTGACTGTGGGAATCGTTTTTCAATATAATTCAAACATGTGCTGACCGCTTCACGATCAAAGAGTAAATAATGTATGCTGACAACTTCAAGTAAAAGATATGCGCCGTTTAGCCCAAAGACTCGCAGTATTAATTTAAAAATCCACATTCCAAGGAAATTCCCACGACGTTTAACCTTAATCTTGCGAGTTTTCATGTATGATTCTTCGGGATTCCACTTTTTTTTGAATAAAGTTCGAAATAAAATAGACGACTGTGCCAACAGTCAATGCCAGAAATGGTGCGAACGCAAGAGATCCTATAAACCAGCACCATAGCAAACCTGGTGCCTGTCCTACAAATGCTTCTTTTGAAACATGCACAAGCCACTTTCCATTCTGCATAAAATATCCCAGTTCAATACACACAAAAGGAACCAGTGGTGGCATGCAAAGATTTTGAATACTTAGCGCCATGACCTTGTTCAAGTGAAGGCGCATTGTAACATAAATTATTGCGATCGTATGGGTAAAAAGAAGCGGTAATGTCGCGAGAATAATGCCAACCACTGCAGATGCTGCTAACCCGGCGGGGGTTGCATTTTCTTTCAACAATTTTTTTAAAAACTGAATGGGATGAAGAAAAAATCTAAAATCAATTTTATCTTCTTTTTTAGAAACCAACTTTTTATGAGGTATTGGAAGCATGCGCCGCAACACTAAACGGGAATGCATCACTGAAATACGGAAATTATCAACAAACGGTCTAAAACTTGAAATCCGCTTCTCCTTTTCAGGATACAAGACGCCAATCTCAACCATTTTCAAATTAAGCCCTGCCCAGGCAGCTCTTGCAAGCGCTTCGGTTTCAAAATCATAATAAGTACCGCAAAATTTCAGCTTCTGAAAATGTTTTACTGGGTATGCCCTGAAGCCACTTTGGCAATCTCGAATTGAAACACCTGTTTCAACACTCAACCAGAAATTAGCCACTTTACGACCAAACTTACTCCTATTAGGAATTTCAGGACCAGTAAAATCGCGACAGCCAATTACAAAAGAGTCTTCATCGCTTTCAATTAAAGAGAAAAAACCTTCTAGATCTGATGCCTGATGCTGCCCGTCTCCATCGACCGTAATCATATAACGAGCATCCTTTTCAGCAACATAATCGAGCGCTGTCAAAAGAGCCTTTCCTTTTCCCTGATTCACTTGGTGACGCACGATTGTAATATCTGTATCAGACAATAATGATATAAGATCGACATCTGTACTTCCATCATCTATGACGAGCACGTTAGTGAGTTGCTCGCGACACTCAAGCGCTATTGAACGGATAGTTTGCCCATTATTGTAAACTGGAATTACACACCAAATTGTATCTAAATTACCTTGCTCATACATATACGTACTAAACATCCTTTCTGCATCTAAGAGTTGTCTCTGGTAAAGTAAATTTCACTAATAATAATGATTTACCCATTTTGATTTTCAAGATATAGTTTTAGCATAGCTACTTTCTTTTCCTTGTCTTCAATAACTGCTTGTACATTCACGCTACCGCTTTTATTAGTGGTCAAATTACAAACAACTGTGATTTTCTGAGCATAAGTGACAGGAGCAACATATTTCGCAGAAACCACTTCTTTTAGACGAAAGGCTTTATTGTAATGTTTTTCACACATGACAACCACGGCTCTGATCTTACATATTCCCGGAAGAATCGGATTGTTATCAAAATGACCCTGGAATCCTATAAACTCTTTAGGGAATACAAACTGAGCAGAAAGAATCTGTTCGTCGCACTCTGTCAACCCCGACATACAATCAATAATTTCTTGGCTCATCTGACTCACTCAAAGACCTCCTTTAACCTTAAAACTAATTTATATTTATGATCATAGTTTTCAAAAAGAATTTTGCAGGGATATAAATGCTCTCCATTAACTTCATACTCAAAATAACGAACACTCCAAGCTTCATGTTTACCTCTGAAATAGTGCTTTTGATATAGGCGGTTACCCGGTCCACCATAAACCCACTCAATTTTATCCTCCCCTTTTTCCTGCACCACTAAGATCTTTCCCTTTTTTTTGTGTGTGTAAGTGTTTGCGGGAGGAACACGTTTAAAATAAATTCTACGTATATCTTCGGCAATAGATCTTGCCATAATTTGTTCATCTACTCTTTTTGTAATTTGTGGAATATTGAAAGAATAAACAACTTGTGATCCTGACGCTTGAACTTGCACAAGTTTTAATCCAAGCGGATTAAAACCAATTATCTCTACAGAGTCTTCTTTTTCATTAATACGAGTATATGAAATAATTGCTATTTGAAGGTCCTTATAGATATAGACCGCAGACTCCATTACTTCAAATGAGTCTGGAAGCATTTTCTCAAAATTTTCACATACCCTAATTGGATCCAGATGAGCAACAGATCTGAAATCAACCTTTTCGAATGGAGTTTTAGCACATGCACTTAAAAAAACTACCAAAAAAGGCCAGATAATCCATAAATGTATTTTCATACTGTTTGGCAAGGTCCTGTTGGAAAATTATCCTGCTTTATTAACCGATAAAGTGAAGGTACTACAAAGACTGCAGAAAAATACCCTGACAGAATTCCCAAAACCATTGTGATTCCATAATAAAATAATACTGGATGTTTAGTAACAACAAGAGTACCAGCACCAAATAAAGTTGTTAACGCCGAAAGTGTAACTGCCATCCTTGTATCAGATTTAAGCTGTTTGTAGCATTGGTATACCATGAAAATCCCGTAATCAATCGAAAGGCCACCTACAACCAAAAGTGCAAAGATACTTGCTGCATTCAATGTAATCTTGAACAGAGTAAACATTCCAAGGGTAACTAAGACACTGCTTACGGCTGGCACTAACGCAATCAAAACACAATAGACGTTTTTCAAAAAAATAAACGTCAGCAATGGAATTGCGATTACAATAACCAAAGATAAAAAAGTAGTCTCTGAGAGAATTGCTTTAGATAAAAGTTGTTTGAATTGATTTGCAGAAACAACAAAAGCGTCAGGCCAATTCTTACTTTCTCGACTCACCTTTTCGACAAGTTTCTCTGAATCTTCAAAAAAATTAACAATTTGACAACCCTGATTAGTTTCAAAAGCAAACCGGGGTTTTATTAGTTTTAAAACACTTAGTTCTTCAAATGCTTTAACTTCCTCAGGTTCAAGGTAAAGCATTTTGAAAAATGGATCAAACGCATCTTCTTCAAAACCATATTGTGTTGAGTAGGTTTGAAAATAATCCTTAAGTTTCTTGTAGCGACCCTCTTCCCAGAAGCGATGCCAACGTACCAGGTTCTCATGCCGAACACGCTCCGGTAACCAAACTCTGGAAATACTATTATATGATTCGTTATCCAACAGCAAGTCAACTTGCTGCTGGATCTGATAATTTCTTTCAAGCGCTTCATTAAAGCCCGGGGCTTCTACAACAATCATGGCCGGGCGATCTTTGACCCCCCAATCCTGATCAAATTTTTCTTCAGCTTGGAAAATAGATTCTTCACTTCCATCATACTGCCTCACATCGGTTCTGAAATGAATAAAAGGCAGAAGAAGGAGGCATGAGCCCAACGAAATACTCCATATCAAAATGACATATTTATCCGGAATATTTGGTGTCCACCTAAACTTCAATTTGTACTCCACAATTTTTTCAGGATGATTCGTTAAGAAATGGGGCAGTAAAAGTGTCGCAAAGCCAAGTGATAATAAAATGCTGATAACAGTAAAAAGTGCTAGTTCACGATATCCTGGAATTCGTGAAAGCAAGAGAACGCTATAAACACCTACGGTCGTTAAAGCACCAATCATGATAGGCATTGTAATTTCACCCATTGCAACTTGCCTTGTTTGCCCTGATCGCATTGCAACATATACATGGATACAGTAATCAATCGCAATCCCGGAAATAAGGGCTCCCATTCCCATGATTATGTAAGAAAACTCACCAAGAATCCATGAGCAAATCAAAATGGAAATCAAAACCGACACGATTGGAACCATAAAAAGAAGTATGGCTTTTATATCTTTAAAGAGAAAAAGAAAAAGGGCTAAAAAACCAATAGAAGCTACAGTAATTGTGACAAATACATCACGTTTAATTACCCTTTCATTGCTCAAAGAGTGTATGTGGCCGGCAATCAAAACTGCAGAAACAGTTGTTGGGAGTTTAAGAAGCGCATCTTCAATATAACGAATCAACTCTTTTGCTCCAACTCCTTCTGTAATCGAAATATCGGTTTCTATAATAACAAGGGCATGGCAGCCATCGCGGCTGATCAAATGCCCATTTCTGATTTCAACGTTATGCTCCATGCTTGTTGCAAGATCCCGTAACTTTGCAAGTGCCTCTTTTTGAAAACCTAAAGGATCCTGTTCTATTACAGGCTTCATCACTAATCCTGAGGGCGATAAAAGATCCCTATACAGTTTCTCTAGTATTTTGTGAACGGATGAACTATTCAGCCTTGAGTCCAGGACGTTAAGTTCTTCTTCAGACATAAGCTGAGGAGCAAGTCTCACAAATTCACGTATACCGTCATAAGTTATAGCTCCATCTGTCCCTGTGACCACACGTTTAATCATTGGTGTGTCTAAGTTGGCGCTAAATTGATCAACTGCGGAGATAAGCTTTGGAAAATCATTACTATCTTTTATCTCGAAGGATACAAATACATTACCGGCTAGAGGTGTCTCTCTAAAAAAATCAAATGTTTGGAGAATGTTTTCATGTTGAGGTAACATTACCTTAATATCATTGGTTAACTTAATAAAACGTAAGCTGAACAATGCAAGCAAAACAACCAAACCAACGGCTACGGCTAAAGCAATTTGTTTTTTTCTTTCCGCCCTAAATTGAGATTCAATACTAGCTTGCACGACTCAGAATCTCCCAGACTGAAGGATCAATCTCTTTGTTTATAAGCGTTTCTTTAAAATGAAAGATTGACATGTCTCCGCTTTTTTCTTTTACTTCTATCGAATCAATTGCACTTTGTTCCTGATTGAATTGAATCACCACATGTTCAAGCATCTTCAAATAAAAAGAGTGCTCATTCGGTATGAAACAAATCCTTAAGGGAGCATTGGAAATGATCTCTATTTCATATTCATCTAGTAATGACAGGTAGGAACCGTAGAACCATGATTGCATTTGCTCAACTATAGTTCTTAAAACAGGCATATCCTTAAATGAGATTACATCAACACGATCTGTTTCATGGTTCCATTGAAGAACTTTATTATTTTTAAAAACAATTGCATGCTCAATTGGAGAATGCGTATGCCATGCAAAGTGGTCGGGCTTTTGCAGATAGAACGAACCAGAAAGTTCAATCTCATGTTTAAAAAGTTTCATTTTCTTTATTTGAATGAATTTTGCTTGAATACTTTCAATGTGTCCGATGTTTTTCTCTAAATCATGAAGAGCCTGACGAATCTCTGTCTGATCTGGCGAAACACCGGAAGATGTCCAACCATCTACTGGATTTCCGAGAGAAACAATCATAAAAACACCAATCCAAACAAAAGGCTTCACTTCTATGACTCCTCTACAATTTTCTGAAAAACTTTAATTTCTCCATTTGCTAAAACCTCAGAGCCACGATTAACACTACCCTCAATCATTATAAAACCTCCAAATTCAGCAGATTTCGAAGCTTTTATCAGTAAGTTCTCTCCTACGTGTAGAGGTCTTTGAATCTTAAAATTTTTAATGCCAATTAAAAACCCTTGTTGCTTTCTTCGGTCCTCTTCACTCAACTTATACCCATTTCCAGCTGCAATGGTTTGCCCGACCATCTCAATAAAAATAGTTTCATCCACAGTTCCGTCTCGACTGGCAAATGGACTATCTTGATCAACTACAACCATTGCAACAGCGTTTTCCTCACCTGCCTCAATTAAATGATCTACAACACACATTAATCCTGAATGCAGAATATAAGGTTCTGCTTTTTGAGGCAAATCCTTGTTACTTCCGGCTGAATCAAAACTTTGATCAAGTGACATGTGGTCCTCATCGGTTAAAATGTTGATGTGTTATTTCACTTAAAGTTCTAACTTATCAACTTCATTTTGTATAATCTTACGTACCATATTCTTAAGCTTGAAAGGAGCTAAATCTTTAAACTCTTCCCAATGAATCATGGGGAGTTTGTGCAGATAAACAGTTCCTGGGGTAAAAAGCCATGAGCCTTTTTCCAGGACTTTTTGGTTTCCGCTTATGCACAAAGGGACGATGGGAACACCGGCCTTTTGTGCCACACGAAACGCAGATCCTCTAAATTGATGAACTTTACGGTCTGTCGTCCGAGAACCTTCAGGAAACGCAATGATTGATACATTCTCTTGAAATAACTGCCGCGCGGCAGCTTCAAATTCAAGAAAAGACATTTTCTGGACATTTAAATACCCGGCAGCCCTGGCAATCCATCCAATAACTGGAACTTTAAAAGGCCAATTGCCAACGACTTGAACGTATTCAACATTCAAGTTGGCCACAAAAAATCCATCGGCGCTAGATCTGTGATTACAAACGTAAACACAGGCGCCCGGCTCTTTTCCTATCTCAAAATCTTTGTAAATTATACGTACAAAAGGGAACATCAAAAAGCGCATAAGCACCAACGCATACCAACGAATCAATTGACGTACCACCAATAATGTTCTGCGCACTCCAAAAAAAGCTCGAGTGATGACAACAGGGAAGAAAAAGAAAGAACTCATTCCAATCGTGACAATTATAAGAAGAGGATAAAATATAAGATTGAATAGTGTTTTTCTCATAACCTGAATAAATATATTGTATAGAAATTTCAATGTTGACAACACATCGGCTTCGCCCAGTGTGATGTCATCTTGAACACATTTGCATGCTCAGTATAAACGCTTTTTTGTCGTTAAACATTAGGCCTCTGGAATATGCCCTTCATCTTTCAAATTAATAACAAATTGATAAATATCACCAAGTGTTCGGATGTTGCGAATACGTTCATCATCTCGAATTTGAACTTTAAATTTCTTTTGAAGTGCAACAACAAGGTCTACAATGTCAAGGCTATCAAGCCCAATGTCTTCAAAAATCATCGCATCAGCTTTAAGATGTTCAGTATCAGTTTCAAAAGATTCTTCAAAGACTTCATTCACAAGTTTTTTCAGTTGTTCTTCATCCATTGCTTCATGATCCATTCTAATTATTTAATTTACGTATAATTAAAACCGCGTTAATACCTCCAAAAGCAAAACAATTTTTAACCACAACAGTGATATCTCTCTTAAGTGGCTCCCTAACATGGGCAATTTGATTACATTGAGGATCAATATTATCCAAATTCAGTGTTGGATAAATAATACTTTGGGCTATCATCTCAAGAGAGGCAGCTAGTTCAATAACCCCCGATGCACCCAAAGTATGTCCGATGTAGCCTTTAAGAGAACTTACCGGAACTTGGTCCCCAAATACATCAGCAATAGCTGTTGCTTCAGCCTGATCTCCTTGTAAAGTTGCGGTTGCGTGGGCGTTGACATAGTCCACATTTTCCGGATTCAATTGGGCATCCTTGAGAG
>CAJXCX010000021.1:0-9019 GCA_913051685.1 uncultured Spirochaetales bacterium | reverse complement strand
ATGATACAAGATCCTTATTTAATTTAGAGATTTGATTTGTAAAATCTAAATCATCTCTTTTCTCAAACGATATCGTTCCAGAAGGAGTTAAATTTGATATTAAATTAATATTAATATTTTTTTCTAATAAATTTAAACTTTCTAAGTTGCATAAATTTTCAACTATAAATTTATTATCCTCCAAGAACTTATTGTTCTTATCGTTAGTTGAATAATAGGCAACAATTTTCTCACTAGGAGATATCAGCAGGTTTTTTCTCAGTGATCTGATTCCGATAGTAAAATCTTTAATTAATTGTATTTCAGAATCAAAGTCTCCTTTATATGAAATATTTAGGCTCTGAGGTAGCTTTGTAAATAATTTATCAACAATTTCTGGTTCAAGCTTTTCTTTTAGCTCTAAAGAAATAAAAGGACAAAAAGGATAAAGTATATTAAGAAATGATTTAAATATATTCTTCATTACAAATTTAGTTCTAATACGAGATGCTGGGCTTAATTTGGTTAATGAAATTTTAGATATTTCTATGTACCAATCACAAAACTCATCCCAAAAAAAGTGATATAGACTATATGCGGCTTTCTCCACTTCGCAACCTTCTAAATATAAATTGTACTTACCTAGTAAACTATCAAATTCACTAATAATCCATGCATCACAGAATGTATCCTTATCGGAACTTTCTTTAACCTTTTCATCATCATTAATAATTACGTATTTTCCGGCATTCCATACCTTGTTCATAAAATTCTTATATGGTTCCAACGATGAATTTGATAATTTTATGTCACTATGAGGAGAAATGTTTGAAGCTAAATAAAATCTCAATGAATCGGTTCCATATTTATCGATTAACGACAACGGATCTATAACATTTCCTTTTGTTTTACTCATTTTGTGTCCTTTCCCATCTCTAATAAGATTGTGTATATATATTGTTTTGAAAGGAATTTGCTGTGTAAGCTCTAATGACATCATAATCATTCTCGCCACCCAAAAGAAAATAATATCAAATCCAGTTACCAGAATCGATGTCGGGAAATACTTAGAAAACTCTTTTGTTTTTTTGGGCCACCCTAGAGTCGAAAATGGCCACAACCCTGATGAAAACCATGTATCTAATACATCATTTTCTTGTTGCAAATTTCCTTCTTCTCCATATTTGATTTTGAATTTTTTCTTTGCTTCTTGAATATTGTTTGCAGCTATAGACTTACCATCTTCAGAGAACCAAATAGGAATCCTGTGCCCCCATATAATCTGTCTAGATATGCACCAAGGCTGTATCTTCTCCATCCACTCAAAGAAGGTATTTTCCCAGAACTTAGGTTTAAAAGTTATATCTCCCTTTTTGACAGCCTGAATAGATTTCGACGCCATTTCTTTGACATCAAGAAACCATTGGTTTTTCAAAAGAGGTTCTATAATGGCTCCAGATCTATCACCAATAGGAATGGCATGCTGAATGTCTTCTTCATCAACATGAAGATTAAGTTCCTTCATTAAATTTAAAACTTTTTCACGAGCATCTTGCACAGATAGGCCTCGAAAATCTAGTGGAACAGTATCATTTAAAGTGCCATTGTCATTCAAAATATTTATTAGTTGCAAATCATGATTTTTGGCTACTTTATAGTCGTTAAAATCGTGCCCAGGTGTAATTTTAACCGCACCAGACCCTTTTTCCATATCCGCATACTCATCTTCTATAACTAGTAATTCCATCTTATTAAATGGGCTAAGAATTTTCTTGCCTACATGTTTTTTGTTTTTTTTATCTTGCGGATTTACCGCCACGGCAACATCGCCAAAAACTGTTTCGGGCCTCGTTGTAGAAACAACTATAAAATTTTTACCATCTTCGAGAAAATATTTAAAATAGTAAAGCTTAGTCCTTCTATTCTCGGCTACAACTTCAAGGTCTGAAATCGCCGTTTGAAGGTTCGTATCCCAATTGACTAAAGTCTTTTCTCTATAAATAAGACCTTTATCAAACAATCTTATAAAAGCTTCGTTAACCGAAGCAGATAGATTTTCATCTAAAGTAAATTTAATATCATTCCATGAGCAACTAAGGCCTAATCTTTTAAGTTGTTCCAAGATTTTATTTCCATTTTCATTTTTCCATTCCCATATATGGCTTAAAAACTCCTCCCTGGAAAGAGACTTTGTATCAATTTTCTTTGAGTTAAGAGATCTCTCGACAAGAAGTTGGGTTGCTATGCCAGCATGATCTGTACCGGTAGTCCACAATGTATCAATTTCGTTTAAGACATTGTACTTAACAAGAATGTCTTGGATTGTTGTATTCAAGGCATGTCCAAGATGCAGATTTCCAGTTACATTCGGAGGTGGAATTGCTACTGAGAAATAGTTTTTTGAATCAGAATTTACTTCTCTAGATTCCGTAATTAAGTCAACCCACTTAGGTTCAATATCTTTATGCGAATAAGGTTTGTTAGAAATGGTATTTTTTTGATTCATCACGCCGAATCAGAAGTAGGTGGAACCTCTATTTCTGGAGCATTGACTTCTATATCCGTATTAGAGTACACGGGCAGACCTGTTCCGGCAGGTATCAGTCTTCCCATTATAATATTTTCCTTAAGTCCGGAAAGATGATCAACTCTGCCTTCACACGATGCATCGGTTAGTACTTTGGTTGTTTCTTGAAAAGAAGCAGCCGAGAGCCAACTGCTCGTACTTAGTGAAGCCCTTGTTATGCCTAACAATAATGGCTCCGCCTGGGCTGGTTTTCCACCTTCAGCTATTACCTTTTGATTAACTCGAATAAATTCATTTTTTTCAATAGCTTCACCTATTAAAAGAGTTGTATCCCCACTGTCAACTATCTTTACTCTTTTTAACATTTGCTTGGTAACGGTTTCGATATGTTTATCGTTTATTCTAACTCCTTGGAGTCGATACACATCTTGAATTTCATCTACAATATATCTTGCAAGTTCCCTCTCTCCTTTGATTCGTAATATATCATGAGGATCAGGGGCTCCGTCGACTATTTGATCACCTGCATTAATCCTTTCTCCTTCTCTAACAAGGATGTGCTTGGCTTTTGGGACTAAGTATTCCCTGGGATCTCCAACATCAGGCGTAATAATAATTCTCTTTTTTGCTTTTATGTCCTTACCGAAACTGACAACGCCTTCAATTTCTGAAATAACAGCAGGATCCTTAGGGGGTCTAGCTTCAAAAAGTTCCGCTACTCTTGGAAGACCACCGGTTATATCTTTGGTTTGAGCCCTCTGTGTAGCCAGTGTTGCAAGAAAATCTCCAGGTTTAACTTTTTCGCCATTGTCTTTTCTTATCTCGGCTCCTCTCGGCATTGGATATTGTAGCCTCTCACCCTTTTTTGTGACAAGTATCAAAGTAGGATTAAGTTTCTGATTTTTATATGGTATCACTTCTTTGTTGGAAAGCCCGGTAAAACGATCTACTGTTTCTCGAATTGTAACATTCGCATCAAGATCCTTATATTCAATATGTCCAGCATCTTCAGCTATAAAGGGGTAAATTGTCGGATCCCATTCGGCAAGCAAACTACCTTTTTTGTCTTTCGTAGGACCCTTGACCGTATCTCCATCGTTAAAATAGATTTTAGCTCCAACGGTCATAGGATATCTTTCTATTTCAAGCGAAGTTTTAGAGTCCTCTATAACAAGTTCTGCAGCCTTGCTGGTGCAAATATTAAATTCTTCACCCTTAACATAATTCATATCTATATATCGAATTTTCCCATTGTGTTTAGCCTCGTGCCTTGATTCCTCAACTTTGGCGACTCCCCCAATATGAAAAGTTCTCATCGTTAATTGTGTTCCTGGTTCACCTATTGATTGCGAGGCAATAATTCCAACAGCCTCACCAATGTCAACCAACTGACCACTTGCTAAATTTCTACCATAACACAATGAGCAAACACCGGTTTTGGATTCACAAGTAAGTACAGATCTTATTTTGATTCTTAAAGATCCTGGTATGGAATCGATTCGTTTAGCAATTGCCTCATCAATCTCTTGGTTTTTAGAAACAATCAGTTCCCCGTTTAGCGGGTCTAGTACATCTTCGGCTACAATCCTTCCTAACGTTCTGTCGCCTACACTTGCAACAACCTCTCCGCTTTCAACCAATTGGCTGACATCTAGTCCTTCGGATGTACCACAATCCAACTTAGTAACCATCACATCTTGTGTTACATCAACAAGTCTTCTTGTTAAATAACCAGCATTGGCAGTTTTAAGAGCCGTATCCGCCAATCCTTTTCTTGCTCCATGTGTCGAGATAAAATACTGAAGAACCGACAGACCTTCTCTAAAATTAGAGGTTATCGGAGTTTCTATAATTTCTCCGGATGGCTTAGCCATTAGCCCTCTCATTCCAGCGAGTTGTCTGACCTGGGATTGGCTACCTCGAGCACCAGACTCAACCATCATAAAAATAGGATTGCTACTTGGAGAAGGCTGACCATTTTTGTTATCAACATCTGATTCAGATATTTTTTTCATTAGTATCTCAGCAATGACATCACCCGTTCTTGCCCAAATATCAATTACTTTGTTATATCTCTCACCATCCGTTATAAGTCCTTCGAGGTATTGGTTCTGCACATTTTGAACTTCTTCGTTTGCTTCTTTAATTTTTCCATCTTTTTCTTCTGGAATTACCATATCTGAAATAGAAACAGAGATGCCTGAAGTTGTTGAGTGTTTAAATCCAAGCGTTCTTAGTCTGTCTGCTAATAAAACGGTACTTTTTCCACCAGATACTCTAAATGTAGTATCAATCAATTCTTCTATTGCCTTCTTGGTCATCAATTTGTTTACTAGATGGAATGGAACTTCTTTAGGCATGACCTCGAATATGAGAGCACGGCCTACGGTTGTATCCTCAACTTCTTCGTTGACCTTAATTTTAATTTTTGCATGAATATCGATTTGATTTAAATCAAATACGGATCTTAATTCATCAATTGAGCCAAAAATTTTGCCTTCGCCTCTTGATCCAGGCACGGCTATACTCATATAATAAACCCCTAAAACAATATCTTGTGAAGGTAATATTATTGGCTTTCCATGGGCTGGAGATAGAATATTATTCGTGGACATAACAAGCGTCCTACATTCGGTTTGAGCTTCCACGGACAAGGGTACGTGTACCGCCATTTGGTCTCCATCGAAATCAGCATTAAATGCTGGACAAACCAACGGATGCAGCTGAATGGCTTTATCCTCGACTAAAATTGGTTCAAAAGCCTGTATGCTAAGCCTATGAAGCGTCGGGGCCCTATTCAACATAACGGGATGTTCTTTAATGACATCATCTAGTGCTTCCCATACAATTGGTGCTTGTTGTTCAACCAAATTCTTAGCAATTTTGATGGTAGCAGCATGTCCCCAAAGTTCAAGTTTTTGGTATATAAAAGGCCTAAAAAGCTCTAATGCCATTTTTTTTGGCAATCCACACTGGTGCAGCTTGAGCTGTGGCCCAACAACGATAACGGACCTACCCGAATAATCAACTCTTTTACCAAGTAAATTTTGACGAAATCTCCCTTGCTTACCTTTTATTATGTCGCTTAGGCTTTTTAAAGGTCGATGATTGTGCCCCAAAACAGGTCTACCTCTTCGACCATTTTCGAATAAAGCGTCCACGGATTCTTGAAGCATTCTTTTTTCATTTCTAACAATTATATCTGGCGCGCCTAATTCCATTAATTTTCTCAATCTATTATTTCTATTAATTACCCTTCTATAAAGATCATTAAGGTCTGAAGTTGCAAATCTACCTCCATCCAATGGGACCAAAGGTCTTAAATCCGGTGGGAGAACCGGTAGCCTTTTAAGAATCATCCATTCCGGCTTATTACCAGAGTGCCTAAAGGCTTCGACGGTTCTAAGTCTTTTTGACAGCTTAGCTTTTTTAAGAGGAGAAGTTGTTGCTTTTAATTCATCTTTAAGTTCAGTGGATAATTTTTCCAAATCCAACACTTCGAGCATCGCTCGTATACTCTCAGCGCCCATTCCAACCAACAGAAAAAAATTATCATCAATTAATTCTTTATATGTGTCTTCAGAAAGTACTTGGCCTACCTTAAGACCTGTATCACCTGAATCGGTTATGACATAAGATTCAAAATAAAGCACTTTCTCAAGCTCCTTTAAAGACATATCAAGCAAGGCTCCTATTCTACTCGGAACACTTTTCAAGAACCATATATGCGCAACTGGAGAAGCAAGCTCTATGTGAGCCATTCTAATTCGTCGCACTTTGCTAGAAATAACTTCAACTCCGCATTTTTCACAAGTATGGTTTCTATGTTTTAATCTCTTATATTTTCCGCAAAGACATTCGAAATCTTTAACCGGTCCAAAGATTTTTGCACAAAAAAGGCCATATTTTTCCGGTTTAAATGTTCTATAATTAATCGTTTCTGGTTTTTTTATTTCACCATAGGACCATTCTTTAATTTGTTCTGGTGAAGCAATGCTGATTTTTATTGCGCTAAAATCCGCTGGATTTTTTGGTTTATCAAAAAGCACTCCCATGTCAATCATTTTTATCACCCTCCAAAGCAGTACCTTTATCTTTTTCGGTCTCCACCATGTCTATGCTGAGACCAAGAGATTTTAATTCGTGCTGTAAAACATTAAATGATTCTGGTATACCTGGCTCAAAGGTTAATTTGTTTTTCACTATAGAATCAAAAAGCCTTGTTCTTCCAATGACATCATCAGATTTAACTGTAAGAAATTCTTGTAAAGTATTCGCAGCCCCATATGCCTCTAGTGCCCAGACTTCCATCTCGCCTAGTCTTTGCCCACCAAAATGAGATTTGCCACCAAGTGGTTGTTGGGTTACCAGAGAATAAGGACCTATAGCTCTAGCATGAATTTTTTCTTCGACTAAATGATGGAGCTTAATCATATACATAGTACCGACCGTTACTCTCTGATCAAAAGGTTCACCAGTATGACCATTAAAAAGAATCAGCTTTCCATCCTCAGGTAGAAAATTCTCTGAAAACAAGGTGCGGATTTCTGACTCTTTAACTCCTTCAAAAATAGGTGTTTCTACCGGCACTCCTTCTGATAGCCTACTAGCAAGGTCAAGCAAATCCTCATTGGAAAGTTTGTCTAAATTTTTTATATAATCTGGGTCATTAGAATATATTTTTTTTAATGCATCTTTAAGCCCGTCGACGTTTAGAGCATTTTCGTCTAAGTAATTTTGAATCTGTGCCCCTAGAGATTGTGCTGCTAGCCCTAAATGAGTTTCAAGGATTTGCCCAACATTCATCCTAGATGGGACACCAAGAGGATTAAGTATCATATCAACAGGAGTTCCATCGGCCAAGAAAGGCATATCTTCTTCTGGTAGAACTCTCGACACTACCCCTTTGTTACCATGTCGCCCTGCCATTTTATCACCAACTTGATGCTTTCTCTTTACAGCAATATAAACCTTAATAATTTTCAAAACTCCAGGTGGAAGATCATCAGGCTTAGACAATGCTTCAATTTCTTCGCCATACCTAGCTTCTACAGATTTTATCTTTTCCTCGGAAATTTTCATTACAGAGTCGATGGTTTGCATATGATCTTTTTTTTCATCAAACTCAATCGTTATAATTTTCTCGAAGGGTACAAGGTCGAATTTGGATGGTTCAATTGGCAAACCTTTTTTTAATACAATTTTTCTACCTGCTCTGATATCATTATGCGGCACCTTGTCAACAAGAATTGCTTTTAGGTTTGATTTTGTTTCATTTTTTATTATATCTATCTCTTGGCTTCTTTCGGTTTCTAATTCGACAACTTCAGGAGAACCAGATCTTGATTTGTCTTGCTTGTCGCCAATTCGTGATATCAACGTTTTAATGTCTAAGACTATACCATTTACACCAGGCGGAACCCTTAAAGACGTATCTTTAACGTCGCCTGCTTTGTCACCGAAGATTGCCCTTAAAAGCCTTTCCTCTGGCGACAATTGAGTTTCTCCTTTTGGGGAAATTTTACCAACCAAAATATCGTTGGATTGGACTTCTGCTCCAATACGTATTACTCCGTCCTTGTCTAAATCTACTAAGTGGTCCTCATTGACATTTGGTATATCCCTGGTTATTTCTTCTTTGCCCAGTTTTGTTTCTCTAGAAATACATTCAAATTCCTCTATATGTAACGAAGTAAAGGTGTCATTCTTAGATAGCTTCTCGCTAATCAAAATTGCATCTTCGAAGTTGTATCCACCCCAAGGCATAAAAGCCACCGTAACATTCTTACCCAATGCCAACTCCCCATATTCAGTAGAAGGGCCATCGGCAATTATATCTCCTGCATTAATTTTTTTTCCTTTTTTTACTATAGGTTTTTGATTCCAACAAGTATTCTGATTGGATCTTTCAAATTTAACTAAATCGTAGATGTCAGAAAGCTCTCCATCCTCGGAAGGTTTGTCTCTCTCTATAACAATCTTAGCAGAGTCTACATAATCAACTACGCCAGAATTTCTCGCCATAACGTTGACACCTGAATCTCGTGAGATGTTTTTCTCGAAACCTGTTCCAACCAGGGGAGATGAAGTTCTTAAAAGGGGAACAGCCTGTCTTTGCATGTTTGATCCCATTAATGCTCTATTGGCATCATCATGTTCAAGGAAAGGTATTAGGGACGCCGATACAGAAACCAGCTGTGCCGGGGAAACATCCATTAGTTGAATTTCGTTTCGTGGAACAACTTCAAAGTCTCCCTTCCTTCTTGCCGAAACGAAATCGTTTGCAAACGAATTGTCGTCATTTAATACAGCATTTGCTTGAGCAATTACAAAGCTTTCTTCTTCTAAGGCATTTAAAAACTTAATCTTGTTCGTTACCATCCCGTTAGATACCTCTTTATATGGAGTCAAAATAAATCCATGGTCGCTAATTTTAGCATAAGTACTTAAACTCGAAATTAATCCAATATTTGGTCCTTCTGGAGTTTCAATTGGACAAATTCTTCCATAATG